>JACDAH010000120.1 GCA_013695505.1 Chloroflexota bacterium
TCCTCGGGCCGCGCCGATTGACACACGGCTCGCTGAGCGAGCGGGCGACAGACGGCGGCGGGCCCCGCGGGCACGCGACCTCTCCCTCGCCGGGGTCAGTGTTCCGTGGCGCCCGTGAACGTCCAGCCGTCGATCCGGACCGCGGGAACGAGGACGCCGCCGAAGTCGCCGCGGAGCGTGCGCCGGTCGCGGCCCACGGCGACGACCCCCGCGAGGGCCGCGAGGTAGCTCTGGGTGAACCGCAGGTTTCGGACGGGCCCGACGATCTTCCCGCCCTCGACGAGGAACGTCCCGTCGCGCGTCATCCCCGTCACGATCGCGAGCTTCGGATGGACCGGGTTCGTGTAGTGGAAGCGCGTCACGAGAAGGCCGCGCCCCATCTCGCCCGCCAGGGCGGCCCGGTCGGTCGTCCCCGCCGACATCACCATGTTCAGCGGGAAAGGCCCATACGAGTTCGGGGCAGGCAGGCCGTGCCCGGTCGAGGTCACCCCACCCCGGGCCGCTGTCTGAGCGTCGTAGACCACGTCGCGACACACCCCGCGCTCGACGAGGACCACCCGCTGCTTGGCAACACCCTCGTAGTCGAACGCCATCGGCATCGCGCCGGGCTCGGTCGCGTCGTCGACGATCGTGACCAGCTCGCTTCCGATCACCCTGCCGGGCTCGGCGAATGATCGCTCCTCCTGCACCGCGAGGGCGCTGAAGCCCATGTACGCGAGCATCGAGAGCAGGTCGACGACGGCGTATTCCTCGAGGACGACCGTCCAGTCGCCGGGATCGACCGACACCGGATTCGCCGTCGCCCGGGCCTTGTCGGCCGCCTCGCGGCCGATCGCGGCCGCATCGATGCCGGTCACGTCCACCCCCGCCTGCTCCGCGTAGCCGGAGCCGCCGTCGGCGGCCATCGAGACCGTCAGAAGCTGGGCGCTCGTCCGGCGCTGGTCGGCCCGGATTCCGGTCGAGGTGGCGACGGCCAGCTCCTCGATCGAGGTCGAGAACGAGCCGAACGCACGAACGCCGGCGTCGTCCGCGGCGGCGATGACGGCCCGGACGCCCTCGGCGCGGAGCTCCGGCGTCGCCGCGGCGGTCGCATCAGCCCAGCCTGCCGGGAGCTCGCTGATCGACGTCGGCCGGGGCAGGCCGCCCCAGTCTTCGAGCTCGGCGGAATTTCGGGCAATCGCCGTCGCGGTCTCGGCCAGCCTGCGCAGGCCCTCGTCGTCGAGGCGGTTGGAGGACGCGACCCCGATCCGCTTGCCGATCGCGATCCGCAGGTTGAGGGTGCCGTCGGTCTCGGCGACGTTCTGGTGGATCTCGCTGTTCGCAAACCGCGTCAGCTGAGCCCGCTCGGACGAGACGACGGCCTCGACCTCCGTCGCGCCGGCGGCCGTGGCGAGGGCGACCGCACGATCGGCGACGGCGAGCGGGTCCAGCTCCGATCCGGAGCTCACCGGCACGTCCCGCATGAGCGGCGCCTCCCGGACGGCGAGCCTCTCACCACTTGCCGACGCCGACCTGGACATCGCGGAACCGCGCGCCGGAGCAGCCGTGCCCGACATGCCCGCCCTGGCCCGGCTCGCCCTTGCCGCAGTTCGGCGTGCCGAGCATCACGTAGCTCGACGCGTCGCCGACCGCGTCCATCGACCGCCAGAACTCATACGTGATCCCGGTGTACGTCGGGTTCTTGAACAGCCGGCCCTTCTTGCCGCCTTTGATCTCGTAGGCGACCTCAGTCGCGAACTGGAAGTTCAGGCGCCGGTCGTCGATCGACCACGACCGGTTGGAGGCGAGGTACAGCCCGTCGTCGGTGTCGGCGACGATGTCGTCGAGGCTCATGCCCGGCTTCGGCAGGAGGTTGACGTTCGTCATCCGGATCAGGGGGATACGGTTCCAGCCGTCGGCACGCATCGCTCCACCGGACTGGCGTCCGATCCGTGGCGCCGTCTCGCGACTCGAGAGGTAGCCGACGAAGATTCCGTTCCGGACCAGCGGCACGGCCTGCGCCGCGACTCCTTCGTCGTCCCACCCGAACGTGCCCATGCCGCCGGGCGCGGTCGCGTCGGCGACGATGTCCACGAGGTCGCTGCCGTAGCGGAAGCCCTCGTCGAGCTTGTCGGTCGTGAGGAAGCTGGTCCCGGCGTAGCTCGCCTCGGTCCCGTAGACCCGGTCGAGCTCGGTCGGGTGGCCGCAGCTCTCGTGGACCTGGAGGTAGAGCTGCGACGGGTCGAGCACGATCGTGAACCGGCCCGACGGACACTGTGGGGCACTGAGCAGGGCGACGGCCTCCTCGGCCAGCGGTCGGGCGTGGCCGACGAGGTCGAGCTCGCGAATGTACTCGTAGCCCGCCGCCTGGAACGGGCCGCCGTCTGCGTCGGGATAGCTTCGCCGCTGGTGCTCGTCGCCCTCGATCGCGTTGGCCTCGATCCCGGCGCCGACGTGGGTGAAGGTCTGCTCGGTCCAGCTGCCGTCGGTGGCGCCAAAGGTCCGCGTCTCGCGCCGGGCGTCGTAGCGAGTCTCCGTGAACGCGACGCCGCCGACCGTGCGCGCAGCTTCGTCGGCCGCGAGGAGATGGCCGATCTTGTCCTCGAGGGGAACCGCGAATGGGTCCTCCGCGATCGGCGTCTCGTAGGTCCCGTGGGCGGCCGGTCGATCGTCGAGCCGGATCCGGTGGCGCAGGGCGGTCGCGCTGGCCCGAGCGATCCGGACGGCGTCGTGGGCCACTCGATCGGCTTCGCCGGCGGTGAGGCGGCTCGAGCTCGCGAAGCCCCACGCCCCGTCGACGATGACGCGGACGCCGAACCCTTCGCTCTCGCCGGCGGCGACGCCCTCGACCCGGCCGGACTTCACGGCGATCGACTCGTCCTTGCGGTGGACCACGCGGACGTCGGCATATGACGCGCCGAGGTGGACGGCCGTGTCGAGGGATCGGTCGCTCAGGTCACGCATCGGGGCGGGACTGTAGCAGAGCGACCCCGGTCGGCCGCGCTCGGGCGTTTGACCTATTGCGGCGCGCTCGTCCCAATCAGAGGACGAGGGATCCGGCAACGGCCTGCCAGGTCAGCACGAGCCCGAGGCCGAGGACGGCGACCGAAGCGACGAGCGGTGCGACGGAGGCGAGGCGGCCGAGGCTCGAGCGGCTCGGCATCCGGTCGAGCCGGGTCCGGGCGAAGATCATCGCGAGACCGACGGTCGTCATGACGGCCGCCATCCCAAGCCCGAACGCCACCACCAGGATGAGACCGAACGCGGGCCGCCCGAGGTTGATCGAGCCAAGCAGGATGACCAGCGCCGACGTCGACGGGATCAGGCCGCCGGCGAGCCCGAGGATGAAGAGGCTCCGCCAGGTCAGGGGCGCGCCGTTCGCCGGCAGGTGGCTGTGCCGGATGCCGCCGTGGCTGTGCTCGCCGGGCGCGCCCTCGTCGCGGCGGGCGTGGTCGCTCCCGTGATCGTGCCCAGCCGCGTGATCGTGCCCAGCCGCGTGGTCGTGCCCAGCTGCGTGGTCGTGCCCAGCTGCGTGGTCGTGCTCGGGCACGTCCGGCACGCGCCGAGCCCGTCGCCGGCGGACCTCGTTGATCAGCATCCAGCCGCCGATCGCCACGATCGACGCGCCGGCGATGATCGGCGTCAGGCGATAGACGAGCTCGGGCGGGAGCACGCCGGCGGCACCGACGATCAGGAGCGCCAGAGCGAAGATCCCGAGCGTGTGCGACACCGCGACCGACAGCC
>JACDAH010000136.1 GCA_013695505.1 Chloroflexota bacterium
CTCGGCCCGCCAGACTGCCGATACGAAGGCAGCGATCGACGCCGGTGAGGCGGCGACTCGTGCCGCAATGGAGCGGGTGGACGAATCGGTCCGGCGGGCTGGGCAGGGCGCAGGTACCGCGCTCCGCCATTCGCCGGCGACCGTCGAGACCGCCCTGCGCGCGGCGCCCGCTGCCGCGGGGATCGGCCGCGACACGACCGTCAACGTCGCCGCCCAGCGCCTCGCCCGTGATCTCGCCGCCATCCCGGGTATCGAGCGGTTCGGGTCGCTCCGGCTCGGGGAGCTGGACCGGGCGGGTCCGCGGCCACTCCGGACCATGTGGCGGATCGCCCGCGGCGAGCTCGCCGATCACTATGGCGAGATGACCATCCGCGAGGTCGTCGATCGCTTCGGCGGCGGGACCGGTCCGACTCCGCGGGCCTGATCCGTGGTTGACCAGTCTCCGGACGACGCGGACGCTGCCTCCGAGTACGCTCGGATCCTGCAGGAGAATCGCCGCTACGTCGAGTCGTTCGACCGGTCGGCGCTGACCGCCGCGCCGCTCTCCGGACTCGCGATCATCGCCTGCATGGACGCCCGCCTGGACGTCGAGGAGGCCCTCGGGTTGCGGACGGGCGACGCCCACATCATTCGCAACGCCGGCGGCCTCGCGACGGACGACGCCATTCGGTCGGTGATCGTCAGCCAGGAACGCCTCGGCACAAACGAGGTCCTCGTGATCGGCCACACCCACTGCGGGCTCGAGGACGCCGACGAGGACGAGATGCGCGAGCATCTCGCGGCTCGAACCGGGCGCCGTGTCGACATGGAGTTCGGCTCGTTCCCGGACGTCGCCACGTCGGTCCGTGCCCAGGTCGAGCGGCTGCGGACGCATCCGTGGGTCCGCCACGTGCCGATCCACGGGTTGATCTTCGATGTGGAGACCGGGCGCCTGATCGAGGTCGACTAAGAGACCAGGGAACGGTCCGCGCGCCGATCGCGACCGCCCCCCGCGCGTGGTGCGCCTCTCATCCGAACCACGTACGAGCGAACGAACTTCGGAGTCATGGAGATCGGGCGGCTCGCGGTGTGTCATTGCAGTACGCACTGCCGTGGATCGGTCGAGTGCTCCCGAGGTCCACCACGTGAAAGTGCTCATCGCCGACGACAGCGCGATTCCGAGGCTCATCCTCCAGAAGACGCTGACCTCGCTCGGCCACGAGACGGCGGCCGCGAGCGACGGCGCCGAAGCATGGGCGCTGTATCAGACGTTCCTGCCCGACGTCGTATTGAGCGACTGGCTCATGCCCGGGACGAATGGCATCGAGCTATGCCGCCAGATCCGCGGCTTCGGAAGCGAGCGCTACACCTACTTCGTTCTCCTGACCGCGATGACCGAGCTCGAGCACGCCGTCACGGCGATGACCGCCGGCGCGGACGACTTCATGGTCAAGCCGCTCGACAAGTCCCGGCTCGAGGCGACGCTGATTTCGGCGGATCGGGTCACTGGCCTCCATCACGAGCTCCGCGACCAGCGGGCTGCCCTGGTCCGCGCCAACAGCCTCCTTTTCGACGACGCCCGTCGCGATGCGCTGACCCACCTCGGGAACCGACTCCGGTTGACCGAGGATCTCGCCACGCTCCAGGCCCGGATCGATGGCGGCGGGGCGCCGGCCTGTGTTGCGCTGATCGACGTCGACCTGTTCAAGACCTACAACGACACATACGGCCACCCCGCCGGGGACGAGGCTCTTCGGTCTGTCGCGCGCGGCCTGACCGGAGCCATCGGCCCCGCGGACATGGCCTACCGCTATGGCGGAGAGGAGTTCCTCGTCCTCATGCCGGCCACCGGCCTGCCCACGGCCACCCGGACCCTCGACCGCATCCGGGCCGCGATCGAGGCAATGCAGATCCCCCACCCGGCCAACCCCGCCGCCGGCGTCCTCACGATCAGCGGCGGCATTGCCGCGTCGTCCTCGTCCCCGGAGGACCTCCTGGCGTGGATCCAGTTCGCCGACCAGGCGCTTTATCGAGCGAAGTCAGAAGGGCGGAACCGGGTCATGGTCCATCACACGACGAACGTCGCGGCATGAGCCGAACGCGCTCGCTGTCCCAGCGCCAGCTCGTTGGCCTGCTCCTCGCGATCTTCGGCCTGATCGTCATCGCCGGCACCGTGAGCGTCACGCGGGTCACCGGCGAGATCGAGCGAACGGCCGAAGCGCGGCTGGAACGCCATGCCCGCCGCGAGGCTGCCGCGCTCGAATCCCTTATCGATCAGTTGTCCAGCGACCTCCGCCTCGCCCGCCAGAACGTGATCTACGAGGATGCCCTCGGGCGCGGGACGCCGCAGCTGCTGGGCGATGACCGCCGGCCCATCGAAGCATCGATCAAGTACCTTGGAGATCGGTTCGGCGTCGATTCCATCGCCCTGATCCGGACGAATGGCCTCGAGCTCGCCCGCTGGGTGCGCAACGTCGGCGTCACCCCGATCGCGGCCCTGACCGCGGATGTGGGCCCCTCCAATCCGACCGTCGCGGCGGCTTCCCGGCTCGGCGACGACGGGTTCTACCGTTCCGAGCCGTACATCTCGCCCTACTCCAACCGATGGGTCATCGCAATCGCCACACCGATCGTGCTCCCGGCGGATGTCCACGCCGGGATCCTCCAGTTCGAGGTGCCCGTCGATCGGCTCGTGGACGAGATGGTGAGCGCGCCGTTCACGGGCAGGGGATACACGATCCTCCTCGATGGCTCCGGCCGGATGCTCGACCATCCGCGGCTGGCGGCGTTCCGGGCCGCGCAGGGCTACTCGACCGACGTCAACCGGAGCGAGTTCCCGATGGCCGCCGCGACAGGATCCGAATCCTGGCGGGTCGCCGTCGCGGCGATGCTCCAGGCCGGCAGCCACAGCGTCACCTTTGATGAGGGCGGGGTCGGCTACCGAGCCAGTTCGGTTGCAGTCCTCGGCTCGGACCTCGTTGTCGCCACCGTCAGCCCCACCTCGGAGCTCTACGCCGACGCCGAGAGCGGTCGGACCAACCTGCTGGTGACGGTGGGCCCGCTCGTGCTCCTGATCGTCATTCTCGGCGGCTTCGGCGTCCGTGCGCTGACGATGATGAACCGCGAGCTCCAGCTCGTCGCCGCCAGCGAGCGCAGCCTGGCCAGGGCCGCCGCCGAAGGCATCCGAGCCAAGAGCGAGTTCCTGGCGACGATGAGCCACGAGATCCGGACGCCCATGAACGGCGTCATCGGGATGACCGGCCTCCTCCTCGACACGGATCTCACCTCGGAGCAGCGCGACTACGCGGAGACCGTCCGGTCGTCGGGCGAGTCACTCCTCCAGATCATCAACGACATCCTCGACTTCTCGAAGAATGAGGCGGGCAAGCTCGAGCTCGAAGCGATCGACTTCCAGCCCCGGACCGTGATCGAGGAGGTCCTCGACCTCCTGGCAGAGCGCGCCCACGCCAAGGGACTCGAGCTCGTCAGCGTGATCGACTCCAACCTCCCCGTCGTCGTTCGCGGCGACCCCGGACGGCTTCGCCAGATCCTCACGAACCTCGGCGGCAACGCGATCAAGTTCACCGACGCGGGCGAGGTCGTCGTCTCCGTCTCGAGCGCGAGCGACGACGCCTCCGACAATCCCGACGCCGTCGTCCTGCGGTTCGCGGTCACGGACACGGGGATCGGAATCCCGGAAACTGCCCGTGCATCGCTGTTCCAGCCATTCCGCCAGGCCGACATGTCGACCACCCGCAGGTTCGGGGGTACGGGTCTCGGCCTGTCCATCTCGAAGCAGCTGATCGAGCTGATGGGTGGCCAGGTCGGCGTCGACAGCCAGATCGATGTCGGCAGCACGTTCTGGTTCACCGCCCGCTTCGAGCGATCGATGGCCGTACTCGCTGAGGAGGGCCCCCTCCCGGAACTCACCGGCCGGCGCATCCTCGTCGTCGACGACAACACCACGAACCGCCGCATTCTGGAGTCCCAGTTGGCCTCCTGGGGAATGCTCTCGGTCAGCGTCGACAGCGGCTCGGAGGCGCTCCGGGCCCTGACCGCCGCCGCCGGAACTGAGGCACCCTTCGAGCTCGCCGTTCTCGACTTCCAGATGCCCGGCATGGACGGCCTCCAGCTGGCCGCAGCGATCAACGGCACCCCGGCGCTCGCCGGGATCCGGCTCGTGATCCTGACCTCGGTCGGGCAGCGCGGCCACGCAGCGGCGGCGCACTCGGTTGGCGTCGCGGGTTACCTGACGAAGCCCGTCCGTGAGGGCCATCTCAAGCGCTGCCTCGCCACGGTTCTCACCGGCAAGTCGTCGGAGTCGCACGACCGTCCCTACCGGCCGGCGCGATCGCTCGTCACCCGCCACACCCTGACCGAGGGGCGGGCGCACACGCAGGCCCGGATCCTCCTGGCCGAGGACAATCTCGTCAACCAGCGGATCGCGGTCAAGATGCTCGAGCGGATGGGCTGCCGCGTCGACGTCGCGAGCAATGGCCTCCTGGCGCTCGAGGCGCTCGGGGCGATCCCGTACGACCTGGTCCTCATGGACTGCCAGATGCCCGAGATGGACGGCTTCGCGGCAACCCGGGCCATCCGGCTGCGCGAGGGCGACGGGCGCCGGACGCCGATCGTGGCGATGACCGCCAACGCGCTGGCGGGGGACCGCGAGAGGTGTCTCGACGCGGGCATGGACGGCTACCTGGCCAAGCCGGTCCGGCCTGACGACCTCGCCGCGGAGGTCAGCCGCTGGCTGCCCGTCGCGGACGGTCGCGATGATTCGGTCGAGGAGCGTCCAGATGAGGCTCCGACCGCCACGCCGATACTCGTGGAAGCGGCGACGCGGGATCCTGACGCCTTGGGCGATGCCGGGCCCGACGGCGCGATCCAGGCCGACGGGCCGATCCTTCCCGCGGTCGCTCCCGCGTTCGCTCCCGCGGTCCCGACCGACTGTGTTGGCGCCCCGCTCATCGATCGCACCCAGATCGACCAGCTCCGGTCGATGGCCGGATCGGACGATGGGTTCATTGCGGAGCTCATCAGCGCCTTCCTTGCCGAGGGTGAGCGCGACGTCCGCAAGATCGGCGAGTCTGTCGCGATCAACGACCACGATGCCGTCGCCCGCGACGCCCACCGGCTGCGGGGCAGCGCGCTCAACCTCGGGTGCCCCCAGCTCGCCGCCACCGCCGACCTTCTCGAGGCTCGCGGCCGGACCGGCAACGTCCAGGGCGCCAGCGATTTGGCCGACCGTCTCACGGCCACCTTCGGTCGCACGAGCGAGGCCCTTCGGATCGAGCTGCGAGCCGCCTGACACGGGTCGCCGTGACGATCCGCAGGACGGTCCGGCCCGACCTCGGGTCGCGCCACCGCTTATCCTCGGACGATCACCCGATCGAGGAGGCCGAAATGCCCGTGACCGACACGACTGGATGGCCCCCACAGGCCGCGTCGGCAACCGCCCCCGATCGGCCGTGGATCCGCGGCGACGGGCAGGCCAAGGCCACGGGCCAGGCACGCTACACCGCCGACCTCGCGTTCCCCGGCCTCGCCCACGCCCGGCTGCTCCTGGCCGGCCGTGCTCACGCCCGGATCGTCCGTCTCGACACGGCCCGGGCGCGCGCCTTGCCCGGCGTCCTTGCCGTCCTGACCCAGGACGACGTCCCGGAGCGGCGCTACGGCTCGTTCGACTACGTGCTCGACCGGACGCTCTTCGCCCGGGATGTCGTCCGGTTTGAAGGCGAGGTCGTGGCCGCGGTGGCCGCCCTGACGCCGGAGCAGGCGGCCGCTGCGGTCGCTGCGATCGAGGTCGAGTACGAGGACCTTCCGCCGATCCTCGACGTCGAGCAAGCCCTCGCAAGCGGCTCGCCCCTCGTCCACCCGGGCATTGCGGACTACGGCCACGACCCGAACATCGAGCCCGGCGGCAACGTGGCCGGCCGCTCGACGATCGT
>JACDAH010000139.1 GCA_013695505.1 Chloroflexota bacterium
TCCTCGGCTACACCTGCCTCAACGACGTCTCGGCCCGCGATCTCCAGTTCGGCGACGGCCAGTGGGTCCGCGGCAAGTCACTCGACACGTTCTGCCCGATGGGCCCGGCGCTGGTCACCGCCGACGAGATCGGCGATCCCGGGGACCTCGCGATCAGCTGCACGGTCGACGGTGAGCGGGTCCAGGACGCCCGGACGTCGGCGATGTTCTTCGGCGTTGCCGAGATCATCAGCTACTGCTCGATGTCATTCACGCTCGAGCCCGGCGACGTCATCGCCACGGGCACGCCTGGTGGCGTCGGGGTCTTCCGCGACCCGCCGCGGTTCCTCGGCGACGGCAGCCGAGTGACGGTCGAGATCGAGCGGATCGGGCGACTGGACAACGTCTGCCGGTTGGAGCGAGGGGGAGCGGCCGCATGACCGCCGAACGGTTCCTCGTCACCGGCGCCCTCGGCTGCATCGGGGCATGGACCCTTCGCCAGCTCGTCCGTGAAGGCGTGCCGGTTGTCGCCTTCGACCTCGGCACGAACCCGCGCCGGCTCGAGCAGATCATGACCCCCGGCGAGCTTGCCGGTGTCACATTCGCCGCCGGCGACATCACTGACCTCGATGGCCTCGATCGGGCGCTTGGCGATCACGCGATCACGAACGTCATCCACCTCGCTGCGCTCCAGGTCCCGTTCTGCCGTGCCGACCCTCCACTCGGAGCCCGGGTCAACGTCGTCGGGACCGTCAACGTCTTCGAGGCGGTCAAGCGCCGCGGCGAGGGCATGGCTCCGGTCGTCTACACCGGCTCGATCGGGATGTTCTCGCCGGGCGATGTCGATCCTGCGACGAACCGGCTGCGCGAGGACGCGGAGCCGCATCCCGGCAACCACTACGGCGTCTACAAGCACGCCAACGAGGGCACCGCCCGGATCTACTTCGCCGATTCCGGGGTGCCCAGCGTTGGCCTCCGGCCGATGACGGTCTACGGCGCGGGCCGCGACCAGGGGATGACGAGCAGCCCGACGGTGGCGATCGCGGCGGCCATCCTCGGTCAGCCCTTCCGGATCGCGTTCGGCGGCAGCACCCTGTTCCAGTACGCCGAAGACGTCGCGCGGACGCTGATCGCGGCCAGCCGCTCGGAGCCCGCTGGGGCGCGGGTCTTCAATCTCGGCGGCAGCCCCGTATCGATCGGGGACTGGATCGCGGCGATCGAGGAGCTCGTCCCGGGATCCGCGGGGCTGATGACCCACGAGCCCGCGCCCCTGCCGTTCCCCGCCGACATCGAGCACGACCGCCTGGCCGAGCTCGGGCCGATCCCGGTGACGCCCTACCGCGACGCCATCGCGGCCACGGCCGAGATCTTCAACCGACTGGCGGCCGCCGGCAAGCTCGTCGGCGCCGAGCAGGGGGTGCCCGCGCCCACCCCGGCCCAAGCCCCCGCCTGAGACTCGCCGTCCCGGCCAACTCCTCCTGGCCGGGGCGGCGGGGCGAGGGCCGGGCGGGCTATCCTCGCTCGATGGTTGGCCGTCTGCCCGCCCGCGCGCGGAGAGCCGATCGGACCACGTTCGTCCAACGAGCAGATACGGCGTCCCTGGTCGTTAGACGATCGCATGCGACCAGGCACCGCCCGCACCGGGGCGATCGAGTCGTGACGGGGCCAGAATCGGCACGATCCGGTCGTCGGATGACCGATTTCGACGAGCGGGCCGCGCCGAAGCTGCCGATCGCGTCCCACTGGACCGCTCAATGAACACAGGCCGCGTCGGGTGCGCGGTTGCCCGCCGAATGCCCGTCGGCGGCCGAGCGGGTGCCGGCCGAGCTCGGGCCGGCCGGACGCGGGCCGGACGGTGACCCGGCTTTGGGCAGCGCTCGACGACGGACTCGGCCGCGGCTTCTGGACGCTCTTCTCCGCCTCGTTCCTTGCCAATCTGTCGGACGGCATCTTCCAGATCGCGCTGCCGCTGCTGGCGATCAGCGTGACGACCGAGCCCGGTCTGGTAGCCGGCGTGACCGTCGCGTCGCGCCTGCCGTGGCTCGTCTTCGCGTTGATCGCGGGCGCCCTCGCGGACCGGCTCGACCGGCGTCGCACGATGGTCCTGGTCGACGCCGGCCGGGTCGTGCTCCTCGGGGGACTCGCGATCGCCGTCGTCGGAAACGTCGCGACGATCTGGCTCCTGTACATCGTCGCGTTCATCCTCGGCTGCTTCGAGACGATGTTCGACACCGCGGCCAGCTCGATGCTCCCAAACGTCGTCGGCAAGGACAACGTCGTTGCCGCTAACAGCCGGCTCAACGCGGTCGAGCTGACGATGAACAACTTCGTCGGGCCGCCGCTCGGCGGGTTTCTCGCCGGGATCGGTATTGCGTCGGCGTTCGGCACGGCGGCGGCCGGTTACCTCGGCGCATTGCTCTGCCTCTTCACCTTGGGCGGCTCGTTCCGGCCGATCCGCGAGGGCCCGCCGACATCGATTCGGTCCGAGATCGGCGAGGGCCTTCGATACCTCTTCGCCCATCGACTGCTGCGGACGATGGCCCTCGTGGTCGGGCCGATGAATCTCGGGTCCATGGCGGTCTTTGGCGTCCTCGTTCTGTATGTCGTCGCGCCAGGTCCGCTCGGCCTCGACGGGTTCGGGCTCGGCCTGCTGACCACGGCGATCGCGATCGGGACGGTGGCCGGAACGCTGCTCGCGAGCCGGATCGAGCGGGCGATCGGCCGGGCGAACCTGTTCCTCGCCTGCATCGCCTCACTGCTGGTCATGGACCTCGTCTGGATCGTCATCCCGCAGCCGCTCTTGATCGGGATCGTGCTCGCGATCAGCAGCTCGTTCGGCGGCGCGTTCAACGTCGTCTTCGGCTCGATCCGCCAGCGGATTGTGCCAAATCATCTGCTCGGCCGGGTCATGGCCAGCTTCCGGGTGGTCTCGTGGGGCTCGCTGCCGCTCGGCGCGCTCCTGGGCGGGATCATCGGCCAGACGCTCGGGCTCACCGCCGTCTTCATTGGAGCGGCGATCATCCACCTCTCATTGCTTCCGTCGCGGCTGATCCTGACGAACGAGTTCATGGCCCAGGTCGAGGCCCACGCGGCGGCGAACGCGGACCCCGACGAGCCGACGGCCGCCTGATGCCTTTTCCGACCCGCCCCGCCCCGCTCGCCGCCCCGTCCTGCTCGCCGGCCGCCGATCGGGCGCGCACATCTTGCAGCGCGGGTCGGACGGGATCCGGCGGAACCTCCGGCGAAGCGCCGGCAGGCTCGGGTCCTCACCGGTCAGGATCGATCGCCACATCTCGGTCGCGTCGACGTCGCCCCGCTCGACGTCAGGCCCGGACTTCGCATCGTCGCCCATGACAAGGGTGACGGTACGCCTGCCGCGACCAGCGCGGCGCCCGCAAATGCGAAGCCGTTCCTGCCATCTGCACGCCTGGCGTTCACGTTGGGCATCGCCCGACGATCAGCGCTTCACCTTCCTGCCAGATGGCGGCAAGCGGCGCGTATGCCGGGTGCCGCGGCGGCCCATGTTCGGCCGATGCGCAGTTGGCAGCAAGATCGGGGACGGTCGGCGGCTGATGCGTCGATTCGCGCACATCTGGCATGGCCGGCGTCTCGCGGCGGCCCCCGATGCCCCACGATGTTCGCGTGGCGAGCATTGGTCAGGAA
>JACDAH010000143.1 GCA_013695505.1 Chloroflexota bacterium
CGGGAAGGCGACCTGGAGCGGGAGGTCCGACTGGCGCGGCTCGAACGCGAGGACGGCGGTGGGCAGGCCGGCTCTCACGCCGGAATAGAGCAGCGGTGCGCCCTTCGGTCCGGGGATGACCGTCCGGGCCCAGGCCGGCAGCGTCATCTGCCGAGCCTCGGCGATGTGGGTGGTCGAGAGGTCGACATAGCGGAGGATCGGCTCGTCGGTCCCGAGCGTCGCGATGCCCGGGGTCTTCAACGTCCCGATGACCTCGCCGAGCCCGCTCGACTTCGGCGGGGCGATCGCGAGGATCGGCGTCGCGGGCAACGTGGCCGGGACCGTTCCCTCGAAGATGATCAGGTCCCACGACGTGCCGTCCGTGCGGGCGGCCCCTGCCGGGTACTGGTCGGGAGTCAGCCCGAACAGGCGGCTGTTGGGGAGGTACGACAGGGCGGTCTCGAGATACGGGTCGCCCTCGCCGACGACGAGGATGTTGCGGTCACGCGCCGCCGGGATCACCGCCCAGGCCCGGTCGTCGGTCGCGAGAAGGTCGGGCCGGGCGGCCGTGTTGGTGCCGTCTCCCGCGACGAGCCGGACGTCGAGGACCGTGGCGTCGGCGGGGATGTCGTCGATGATCACGTCGGCCCGCGCCTGGGCGTCGATCGTGATCGTCCGCGTCTCGAGCAGCCGGTCGTCGCCCCACACCTCGACCCGGCGGGTCGCCGTCTCGAGATCGAGGTTGGCAACGCTGACGAACACCGATCGGCTCACCGTTGCCGAGGTCCGGACCGCGAGGGCCACGATCGCCTGGTTCCGGCTGCCCTTCGCATCGCCGACCCGGAGGACCCGGATCGGAGCGTCGACCCGGGCGGTCGGCGGCACCGCGAGCGCGGCATCGGTCGCGACGAGGACCTCCGCGTCGCCGGACTGGATCGCCAGTTGCTGGGCCAGAGCGAGGGCGTCGCCGAGGTCGCCCCGGCTGACGGTCGGCCGGATCGACTCGATCGCCTGGCGGACCCGGCCGAGGTCGGTCGTGCCGGTCGCCACGATCCGGGCCGTCCGCCCGGCCTCGATCACGCTGACCTTGCCCCCGCTCGGGAGGTCCTTGAGGGCCCCGATTGCGGCCTGCTTGGCCGCTGTCAGCCGATCCGGTGCGATGTCGGTCGCGGACATGCTGGCCGAGGTGTCGACGATCAGTACCAGATCCCGCGCAAGGCCGGCCGGCCGCTCGACGAACGGCCGGGCGGCCAGGAACGCGAGGATGGCGACGAGCAGGAGCTGGAGGAGGAAGAGCAGGCTCCGGCGCAGCTTCTGCCACGGAGCGTTGGCCTCGGTATCGGCCGCCAGCCGTTGCCAGAGCAGGGTCGATGGGACGACCGTCTCGGTTCGCCGCAGCTTCAGCAGGTACATCGCGACGACGGCCGGCACAAAAAGCAGGCCGAGCAGGGCGAGCGGGCTGGCGAACGGCATCAGGCGGTCACGAGGCTAGCCGAGGACCCGACGACGGCGAAGCTCGGCGAAGATCAGGTCGTTGAGCGGCACGTCGGTCGACAGATCGACGTACGTCGCGGCCCGGCGGGCGGCGAGATGGGCGAACGCCTCCTTCCACGCGGAGAGGCGATCGCGATAGGCGTCGATCGTCGCGAGATCCGCCGTGACGTCGATGGTCTGGCCGGTCTCGGCGTCGACGAGGCGGAGGTCGCCCTCGAGCGGCGGGTCGAGCTCATCCGGCGACAGGACGTGGATGATGATCAGCTCCGAACGCGTCGACGCGAGCTCCCGGATCACCCGATCGGCGGCGGGGTCGAGCAGGTCCGAGATCAGGATGATGACGCCCCGACCGGACAGCTGGGCCGCGGCATGCCGCGCTGCGGCAACGAGGTCGGTCGGACCGTCGGCCGGGCTGATCGCGGACAGCTCGGCGAGCAGCCTGAACACTCGTCCCGAGCCGCGGAGGGCCGTCCGGCGGCGCGACATCCGGCCACCGAGGACGCTGACCGCGACCTTGTCCTCGGACGCGAGGCCGATGTACCCGAGGGCGGCCGCCGCGCGCTTCGCGAACTGGAGCTTGTCCGGACGCCCCGACGCCATGGACGCGGATCCATCGAGGAGGACCGTGATCGTGACGTCCTCCTCCTCGATGAACAGCTTCACGAACAGCTTCTCGAGGCGGGCGAGGACGTTCCAGTCCAGCTGGCGCAGGTCGTCGCCCAGGGTGTACTCGCGGTA
>JACDAH010000178.1 GCA_013695505.1 Chloroflexota bacterium
GTTCGTTGCCTGGTGCGAGATCGTCCCGCCATGGACGGCCGCGAGCAGCGTCCCGTCGGCAGCGATGAGCCCGACGTCGGCCTTGGAGTTGCCGCCGTCCACCGCGAGCACCGCCGGCTGAGTCACGACGCGAACCGCTCGAGCTCGTCGATCCGGACAAACGACGCGCCGATGGCACGCAGCCCGTCGATGATCGCGGGCAGCGCATCGAGGGTGCCCGGCGGCCAGGCGTGGAACAGGACCACGGCACCGTCGCCGTGCTCGAACACGAGGCGGAGCGCGTGGGCGGCGAGGATCGGTCCGGTCCGCGCCGGCTCCCAGTCCTCGAGGACGACATCGGCGCCGATGTTGCGGTAGCCGAGCGACGCAAGGATCCCGAGCACCCGCGGATCGTCCTCGCCGGCGCCGAACGGGCAGCGGAACCAGGGCCGCGGATCCGCGCCGACGATCTCCCCGATGACGCGCTCGGCGTCGGTGATGTCGGTGACCAGCCCGGCGTCGGTCAGGAGCGGCAGCCGGGCGTGATAGAAGCTGTGGTTGCCGACCAGGTGGCCGTCCGTCGCGACCCGTCGGGCGACCTCGTGCGTCGATTCGACCCAGCGCCCCTGGAGGAACCAGGTCGAGGCGACGCGGCCCTCCGCGAGGACGTCGAGGAGGCCCTCGCTGACGGCCGCTCGATGGGGTCGGTCGGGGTGCTCCGCGTCGAACGTCAGGGCCACCCGGAACCCGCCGTCGCGCGCTGCACCGGGCTCGCCCGCGCCGCCTATTTCTCCACTCCGCTGATCACGATGCCGCGGGTGAAGAACCGCTGGAAGACGAGGAAGATCACGACCGGAATGATCATCGTCAGCAGGGTTCCCGCCTGAATGAAGGCCTGGTTCCGATAGTGGAGCGTGTTGAAGTGCGCGAGCCCGAGGGCAAGAGGCTGGAGGTCAGGCTTCGTCGACAGGTAGATCAGCGGGGCGAAGAAGTCGTTCCAGGCATAGACGATATGAAAGATCGAAACGGCGATGATCGCGGGCCACGCTTGGGGGACGATCACGGAGATCAGCGTTCGGAAGGGGCCGGCGCCGTCGATCGCCGCCGCCTCGTCCATCTCCCGCGGGATCGTCAGGAGGTACTGGCGCAGCAGGAACACGTCATAGGCATTGGCGAAGAACGTCGGCACCAGGAGCGGCAGCCACGTCCCGACCCAACCGAGCTTCAGGAACACCGTGTAGGTCGGGATGATCGTCACCGCGTAGGGCAGGAAGATCGTTGCGATCAGGATCGTGAAGAGCAAGCTCCGGCCGGGGAACCGGAAGCGGGCAAAGCCGTACGCCACGAGCGTGCACGAAAGGATCGTCCCGACCATCCCGATCAGGGCGATCGCGACCGTGTTGAACAGCAGCCGCGGGAAATCGATCTGATTCCAGACGGTCGAATAGTTGGACCACTCCGGGGAGAACGACCACGCCCGGGTCAGGTTGCGCCACGAACCCTGCCAGGTGATCAGCCCGGCGGCCGCGTTGGACGGATCGACGAACTTGCTCGACTCCCGGCCCTTGGTCACCAGGGCCAGGGACCTGGTCGTCCCGTCGATCGGCACGTCGTACACGTCGTAGGTCTTGCCGTTGTAGGCGAACGTCGCATGGACAGCCGGGTAGGGTGGGGCGTCGAGCTGGCCGACCTGCTCGGCCGTCTTCAGGGAAACGAACACGGACCGGATCAGGGGCGACAGGAACGCGGCGAGGGCGATCACGACGATGAACGTGAAGAGGAATGACTTTCCGGCCTCCCTCGGCTTGAGTCTCGGGCGCCGGATCTGCGTGGCCGTCGCAGCCGTCGCCCCCGCGAGCCCGCTCGTCAGCTCCGCCAGGCCCGCGTCGTGGTCCTGCTGCTCGAAGAGGCCCGACAACCTAACGCTCCCCGGCGTAATAGACCCACCGCCGTGAGGTCCGGAACACGACCAGGGTGATCGCGAGGGTGATCCCGAACAGCATCCAGGCAAGCGTCGCGCCGTACGAGAAATTCTGGAAGTTGAAGGCCTGCTTGTAGATCACCAGGTTGAAGAACAGGGTCGAGCCGCCCGGCTCGCCGGTCCCGTTGTAGAGCACGAGCGGGACGAGGAAGTACTGGAGGACGTCGACGATCCCGAGGATCAGCGAGTAGAAGATGACCGGCGACATCATGGGCAGGGTCACGTTGCGAAGCGTGGCCCACGAGCCCGCGCCATCGATCCGGGCGGCGTCATAGAGCTCGCTCGGGATGCCCTTGAGTCCGGCGAGGTTGATGATCACGCCGGCGCCGATGCCCCACAGCCCGATGAACGCCAGGCTCGGGTAGATGAGCGTCGTGTCCTGGAGCCAGTTCGGCGGATTCTGGATCCCGATGATCCGGAGAAACTCGTTCACCCAGCCGGTCTCGAGATTGAGCATGCCCTGCCAGGCGAGCAGCCCCGACACGAACGGGATGACGTACGGAAGGAAGAACAGCGTCCGGAACATGCCGACGCCGCGCAGGTAGCGGTTGTTGAGGACAAGGGCGACAACGAACGGGACGACGATCGCGATCGGCAGGTTGAAGGCGGCGAACCGGAACGTCACCCCGAGCGATTCCCAGGTCTGTGGGTCGGCGAGCATCCGCTGGAAGTTCTCGAGGCCCACGAACCGGAGCGGCTCGTCCTGGGCGAGGCTGATATTCGTCACGCTGAAGACCAGCGACGCGATCATCGGGAAAAGCGTGAAGGCGAGGACGCCGAACAGCCACGGCGACAGGAAGATCAGGCCCCAGCGCGCCTCGTTCCGGGCGAGCGCCGACTTCCCGAGAGAGGGCCGCCGGAGCCAGCGCCGGTCGAGATGGGGTGGCGGGATCAAGGGCTGGACGGGAACCGAGGCCAAGCGTGCTCCTCAGGTCGTCCACCGCCCGCCGGGCGCCGGCGGGCGGTGGAGATGCGTCGGTCGTGAGCCTGCGCCGATCAGGGGGCCTTGTCCCAGATCTTCTGCATCTCGTCCTGGAGCGACTGGATCTCCTTGTCCATGTCGAGACCCGCGGTGTTGCCCCATTTCGTGAGGTACTTGCCGCCGGATCCGACGAGCCCGAGGCTCTCGTTGTAGGCCGGCATGAAGTCCTCGAAGTTGGGCTTGTCGGCGTGCTCGATCCCGTCGACCGCTACCTGCCAGTCGATCGGGTTGGTGAACTGCGCCTGGAGGGCGTCGATCCCGGCCTGCTGGGCGGCCGTCCGGGCGGGGAAGCCGCCGTAGGCCAGGAGCAGGGCGCCCGACGCATCGCCGAGGAGGTACGACAGGAACGTGAACGCCTCGTCGGGGTGCTTGGAGTCCTTCAGGATCCGGAACGTGTCGGCGTTGAACGCGGCGGTCGCCGCCCCGTTGTAGGTCGGGATGGCGGCCAGGTCCCAGTCGTCTCCGGCATCGGCGACGCCGTAAGTCGACCAGAGGAAGTTTTCGCTCATCGCGGTGTTGCCGTTGAAGAACGGGTAGTCCTTGGGGTTGATGTCCTTGCTCTCGAACTGTGGACCCGTGAGGCTGATGTGGTCGGTCCAGATCGAGTTGTAGTAATACTTCCAGGCCGCCTTCCACGCATCGGGGATCGCGACCGTCTTGCCGTCACCCGAGGCCAGCGTGCCCGGGCCGAAGTAGGCGCCCATTCCGCGCAGGTCGTCGCGCTGGAGCTCGAGACCCCACTGGGCGATCTTCTTCGGGTCGAAGCCGGCCTGTGTGGCGTCCTTGTTGTTCTTGTCGACGGTCAGGAGCTGCGCGACCTTCCGCGCGGTGTCGTAGTTCCAGTCGACCATGCTGCCGTCCGGCATCTGGTACTGGTCGCCGTACTTGTGGGGCGGCTCCTTCAGCCCGGCCTCCTCGAACATGCCCTTCTTGTAGAACAGGGCCGAGGGGTAGATGGCGAACGGAATGCCGACCTGGCCCTCGTCGAGCTTGTAGATGTCGACAACGTTCGATGGGAATCCCGACAGGTCATAGTTGTTCTTGGTGATCAGAGGCCCGAGGTCCAGCCACTTTCCGTGGAAGGCGTTGGCGCCGCCGATGCCGACCGGTCCGACGATGTCGGGGCCGTTGCCGGACTGGATCTCGGTCGTGAGCTGGCCGTTGGCCTGGTCGTACGTCACGACCTCGAGGGTGACGTGAATGTTCGGGTTGGCCGCGTTGAAGTCGGCGACGACCTTGTCCTCGACCGTCTTCTGCTCGGGGGCCTCGCCGCCACCGAGGCAGCAGTACCAGCGGATCTCAACAGGGCCACCGGGCGCGACCGTGGCCGGCCCCGACGACGGGGCGACGGATGGTACGGCGGACGACGTGCTCACCGGTACGTTGCTCGCCGAGAGCGGCGTGGCGGAGCCTCCGCAGGCGCTCGCCACCAGGGCGAACACCGCGAAGAGGACGCCGGGTCGGGACAGGCGCGCGGTCATGAGCTCCTCCTCATCGTGCTTGGTCGGTCAGCCGGTCGGAGTGATCACCGGTGGTCTGTGCTGGCTCTCCACCGAAGTGGATGGCCTGGCTCCCGCGGCGGCCAGCGGCGCGGCCGCGAGGTTCGCGTCCGGATCGGTGTGCCACGAGGCCCGGACGACGACCCGCTCCACGTAGTAGCGAGTCCGGTCGCCGCGGACCCAGCTCCGGGCGAACTCGACCGGAGCGCCGTCGGCGCCGTACGCGGTGCCCTCGATGAGGAGCGCCGGCGTGCGCGGCTTCTGGGCGAGCAGGCGCGCCTCGCGGGCGCGCAGGAGGACCGGCTCGAGCGCCTCGCGGGCGCGCACGATCCGGGTCCCGTAGCGGGCCGTGAGGAGGTCATAGAGCGAGGCGTGCTCGAGATCGGTCGCGAGGAGGCCGGGAAAGCGCTCGGCGGGCAGGTGGACCTGCTCGAGCAGGAGCGGCTCGCCGCCGGCGACCCGCAGCCGTTCGAGGTACAGCGTCGGCGAGCCGGCCTCGATCCCCAGCGCCGCCGCGACGACCTCGCCGGCCGACTCGGGACGGGCGGCGATGAGCCGCGTCTCCGGGTCGAGGCCGCGGTCCTGCATCTCCTCGGTGAAGCTGAGGGTGCCCGCGAAGTCACGTTCGATCCGGGGTGGCAGGACGATCGTGCCGCGGCCGCGCGTCCGCTGGATGCGTCCCTCCCGGGTCAGCTCCGAGAGCGCTCGGCGAACCGTGATCAGGCTGCAGCCGTAGCGCTCGGCGAGCTGGCGCTCCGGCGGGAGGAGATCGCCGGGGCGCCATTCGCCTTGGTCGAGCGCCGCGCCCAGGTCCAGGTAGACCTGGTGGTGCAGCGGGACGGGACCGAGCTCGAGTCGGAAACGGGCCATCGAGACGAGACCTCGCGCTACGATCCGGGGACGGGCTGGCCGATGGGAGTGAGGTGGCTACGCCTTGCACGACGGTTGAATGCTGATAACGTTATAAGCAATCTGTCAAGCGGATGCATCATCGTGCACGGACGGTAGCGGGGGTGCGAGGGAGATGGGCCTGAAACTCGCGGTCGTCGGCGGTGGCAGCACGTACACGCCCGAGCTGGTGGACGGCTTCGCGAAGCGGTCCGACCGCGTTGCGGTCGACGAGATCGCCCTGATGGATATCGACGCCGAGCGGCTCGAGATCGTCGGTGGGCTTGCCGAGCGGATGCTCCGGCGTCAGGGCTGGCCGGGTCGGCTGGTCTGCACCAACGATCGGAGCGCGGCTCTCGATGGCGCCGACATGGTCCTCATCCAGCTCCGGGTCGGAGGTCAGCAGGCGCGATTCCGCGACGAGACCCTGCCGAGGCGGTTCGAGCTGATCGGGCAGGAGACGGTCGGCGCGGGCGGATTCGCGAAGGCCCTCCGGACGGTCCCGCTCGTCCTGGAGATCGCCGAGGAGACGGAGCGACGATCGGCGCCCGACGCCTGGATCGTCGATTTCACGAACCCGGTCGGGATCGTCACCCAGGCCCTCGCCGATGCCGGCCGTCGGAGCCTCGGCCTGTGCAACGTCGCCATTGGCTTCCAGCGGCGGTTCGCCAAGCGTTTCGACGTCGAGCCCGAGCGGGTCGAGCTCGAGCAGGTCGGCCTGAACCACCTTACCTGGATCCGCGCCGTGCGGGTCGATGGGATCGACCGGTTGCCCGAGATCCTGGCGGCCGATGGCCCGGCGATCGCGGCGGATGTCGGCGAACCGGCCGAACGGTTGCTCGAGCTTGGCGTGATCCCGTCCTACTACCTGCGCTATTACGACGAGACGTCGCTGGTGATCGCCGAGCAGGCCGTCCACCAGACCCGGGCCGAGGAGGTCATGGCGATCGAGCGCGAGCTGCTCGAGCTGTACCGCGACCCGACGCTCGACACGAAGCCGGAGCTCCTCGAGCACCGGGGAGGTGCGTTCTACAGCGAGGCCGCCGCGCAGCTGATCGCGTCCCTGGTCGACGGCCGGGGCGACATCCAGATCGTGGACGTTCGCAACGACGGGGCGCTTCCTGGGCTCGCCGCGGACGACGTCGTGGAGATCCCCGCCCGGATCGACCGAGACGGCGCGCACCCGCTGCCCCAGCAGCCGCTCCCACCCGCTCTGCTCGACCTGGTGAGCCGGGTGAAGACCTACGAGCGGCTCGCCGTCCGGGCCGCCGTCTCCGGCGATCGCGCTCTGGCTCGGGCCGCCCTTGCGGCAAACCCGGTCGCGGGCGGGGCGGAGCTCGCTCCGCGGCTGCTCGAGACCATCCTCGAATGGAACCGGGACTGGCTGCCCCGGTTCTTCCGGGACACATGAGCCGACTGCCGCCGGATGGCCGGTCCCGATCCGCGTCCGAGGCGGCGCCCCGATCCCTGTCCGATGCCGCGTCCGATGCGGGCGGAGGTCCCGCCCGGCGGGGAGGCCCCGTCCGGCGGACGCTGATGCGGGCCGAGATCGAGGAGATCCCGGATGTCGTGGCCCGTTTCCTGGCCGACGGCTCGGCCGAGATCGCGGCCGCCGCGGCGGCGATCCGGGCGGCGGATCCCGGTTGGGTGAGCCTCGTTGCCCGTGGCACCTCCGATCACGCCGCCATCCACCTTCGCTACCTGATCGAGGC
>JACDAH010000207.1 GCA_013695505.1 Chloroflexota bacterium
GAACCACCCTCGCCGGTAATGACGGTCACGATCGGGGTGCGCAGGCGGGTCATCAGCGCGATCGAGCGGGCGATCGCTTCGGCAATGCCGCGCTCCTCGGATTCGGGGCCGGGATGCGCGCCCGGGACGTCGACGAAGGTCACGATCGGCAGGCCCAGGCGCTCGGCGAGCTCCATCACCCGCATCGACTTGCGGTAACCCTCGGGATGCGGCATCCCGAAGTTGCGCCGGATGTTCTCCTCGGTGTCAGCGCCCTTCTGCTGGCCGACGACCACGACCCGCCGGTCGCCGATCCGGGCGAACCCGGCCACGACGGCCTCGTCATCGCCGAACAGGCGATCGCCGTGGAGCTCGATGAACTCGTCGGCGAGCTCGGGCAGGAGATCGAGGATCCGCGGCCGGCGGATGTTCCGGGCGAGCTGGACGCGGGCCCAGGTTGCCGCCTTCGGGTCGACCGGCTCGGGCGGCACTGTGTCCGGAGCCGTCTGGGTGGCGCTGTCGCGGCCCCGACCGAGGATCCGGTCAACCATGCGGGATCTCCTCGGCGACATCGCGAACCGGTTCGGGGACGGCCGGTGGATCGGTGCTGAACGCGGGATCGAGGGGAAGCGTGGGCTCTGGCGCCTCGACGGGCTCATCACGCGAGGCCGATGCGGCGGCTGGCGCGGCTGGCACGACAGGCGCGCTCAGCGCATCGGAAGGGTCAGATCGAGCCCGCAGCGGGCGCGGCCCGATCGCTCCCGCGGCATGGCCGTTGCCAGGCGCCGTCGCGGGCTCGGTGCCGGGTCCGTTGCCCGCGTCGCCGGTCTCCACCTCGTTCGGAAGGACGCGTTCTGCAAGGTTCGAGAGGAACGACAGCGGCCGGAACGATGGCAGCCCGAGCGGGTCGCCATCGGGCCCGTCGAGTGGCACGGGCAGCGGCCGGGCGACGAGGAAGCGGAGAAGCGCCGAGATCTCGGATCGGAGCTCCGGGCGATCGACGACCCGATCGAGGAACCCGTGCTCGAACAGGAACTCCGATCGCTGGAATCCGGCCGGCAGCTCCTGGGCGATCGTGCCAGCCGACACGCGCGCGCCGGCAAAGCCGATGAGGGCATTCGGCTCGGCGACGTTGATATCGCCGAGGACGGCGAACGAGGCGAAGACGCCGCCCGTCGTCGGGTCGCTGAGGATGCTCAGGAACGGCACGCCGGCGGCTCGCAGGCGTTCGATCGCTGCGACCGTCTTCGCAAGCTGCATCAGCGACAGCGTGCCCTCCTGCATCCGGGCGCCACCGGATGCGGACGCGACGACGAGCGGCACGCGAGTCGCGAGCGCCTCCTCGGCCGCCCGGGTGACCTTCTCACCGACGACCGCGCCCATCGATCCGCCCATGAACCCGAAGTCCATCACGCAGACCACGACGGGCCGGCCATCGATCGCCCCGGTGCCCCAGACCGCCGCGTCGCGCATCCCGGTCGCCAGTTGCGCGGCGGCGACCCGGTCCCGATAGGTCTTCTGGTCGACGAACCCGAGCGGATCCTCCGATTCGAGGCCCGCGTCCCGCTCGGCGAACGACCCGTGATCGAGGAGCATCGCGATCCGCGCCTCGGCCGAGAGCCGGAAGTGATGGCCGCACGAGGGGCAGACCCGGAGAACCTTGTCGAGCTGCTTGTTGAACAGCATCTCGCCGCAGGACGGGCACTTGGTCCAGAGGTCCGGAGGGTGGGCGTCTCGGCGGGGCCGGAAGGAGGGAAGCTTGATCGGCATGTCAGTCGAGCCGCCGGGACCCGGTCCGGACGAGCGTCGTCATTGCGTCGCCCGCGATCCCGGTCAGACGTGCCTCGCGGACCGCCCGTGCTGCGCGGGCCATCGGCGTCGACGCGCGGCCGGGCCGGCCGAAACGCCAGGCGACGAAGGCCGCGCCCGCGATCGACAGGGCCGCCGACGTCAGCGCACCGCCGATCAGCAGCGGCCGGGCGGGATAGCGGTGGGTCGGATCGGAGGGTGATGTCAGGTGGGCGGAGCCAGGTGCGCTCTCCCCTGCGCGGTCGCCATCGTCGAGTGGGAGCAAATCGGCGTCGTCGGCGACGGCAGGCTCGGAACGGAATGCCACCACGCGGCCCCCGTCGCCGACGGCGACGGGCACACGCAGCGCGACGGCCGCCTCGGCCAGGCGGGTCGCCAGACGCTCCTCGAACCGGAACGATGGGTGGACTCGGACGAGATCGCGACGGAGACGGTCGGCGGCGCGCCGTGCGGCCGGGTCGATCCGGGCGGCGGCATCGGGCGCGCGGTTCGTGCCGGCCGCCTCGAGGACGACGCCGGCGAGGAGGGCGTCGAGGTAGAGATCGGTCAGGAGAGCGTCGGTCGAGGCCGACTCGCGATCGAACGTCATCGCCGCAGCCCCGCCGGAGTCTCGGGGGGCCTTCCGCCGTCAAGGTCGCGGGCGACCGTCCGCAGGGCGCGATGGATCAGGACCCGCACCGCGCCTTCGGAACGGCCAAGGATCCCCGCGATCTCGGCGGTCGACATCTCCTCCACGAAGCGCAGGACCATCGCCCGGCGACGATCCGCCGGCAGCCGCCCGACGGCCAGCCAGGCGGCGGCTGCTTCGTCGCGGACGGCGGCGCCGCGTTCGATGTCGAGCGGGTCGGCGA
>JACDAH010000232.1 GCA_013695505.1 Chloroflexota bacterium
GCTGATCGCGGCCGGGGCGATCTACGGCCTCGCCGTCACCGCGGCCTTCGGGTACAACCGGCTTGAGGTCCGCGGGACGACCCTCACGAGCGAGGACGCGATCCGGGCGAGGGTCGCGCTCACGCCGGGCGAGAATCTCGTCGGGCTCGCCACGGAGCCGATCGCCGCCCGCGTCCGCGAGCTGCCGTCGGTCCGCGGGGTCGACGTCTCGGTCGGGCTGCCGGATGTCCTCGTCGTCGACATCACCGAGCGTCGCCCGATCGTGGTCTGGGCGATCGGTGAGCGGCGCTTCGCCGTCGACGACACCGGCCTCCTCTTCGCCGATGTGGGGGCGGACGCCCGAGCCGGCGCCGGCGTCGGCGGCATTCCGGTCGTTCGCGACGACCGGGCACTCGCGACCGCGCTCGGGGTGGCGTCGGTCCTCGACCCGGTCGACCTCGACGCCGCCACCCGGCTCGGCTCCCTGACGCCGATCCAGATCAACAGCCACGCCGGCGGGCTTCATGTCCGGATCACCGACGACCGCGGTTTCACGGTCAACAGCGGCAGCGGCGGCTGGCTGGCCGTGTTCGGCTTCTACGGCCGGAGCCAGCGGACGCCGGCCCTGATCCCGGGCCAGGTCCAGCTTCTCGCGGGACTGATCGCCGGCCGCGAGGATACGGTCGCGACGATGATCCTCGCCGACGAGAAGGAAGGAACTTACCTCCCCAAGGCGACGCCCCGACCGACCAGGACCCCGAAGCCGACGCCGAAGCCGTGAGCGCTCGCCTCGGCTGGCAGGCGCCGCGCGCGTCGGGTAGCCTTGCCGAAACGCACCGGAAAGAGGGCGGCGAGGCGTGTTCCTACCCCTGGCGGGTCTCCTCGTGGGCGTTCTGGCCGGGCTCGTCCTCAATGTCAATGTCGGCTTCGAGTTCACCCGCTACTCGGCGGTGGCGATCCTCGCCGCGCTCGATTCGGTCCTCGGGGCCGTCCGGGCCGAGCTCGATGGCGTCTACGACAATCGGATCTTCATCAGCGGTTTCATCACCAACGCGATCGTCGCCGTGATCCTCACCTTCATCGGCGACCGGCTCAGCCTCGATCTCTACCTGGTGGCCCTGATCAACTTCGGGTTCCGGATCTTCAACAACGTGGCCCTCATCCGGCGCCACTTCGTCTAGGGGCCGCCCGGCTCCGGGCAGATCGAACAACAGGAGGCACGGACGACGAGCGTGGAGAGAGAAGCGGTCCTGGTCGGGATCGATGTCGGCACGTCGAAGGTGTGCACCTTGATCGGCGAGGTCAGCCGCGACGGCCGGATGACGGTCATGGGCCACGGCACGGTCGTCTCATCCGGCCTCAAGAAGGGCGTCGTCGTCAACATCGACCAGACGGTCCGCTCGATCGCGGAGTCGGTCGAGCGCGCCGAACGGCTGTCCGGCTGGAAGATCGATCGGGCGTTCGTGTCCGTCGGCGGCCAGCACGTGGAGAGCCTCAACTCGCCCGGCCAGGTCGCGGTCAGCGGGCCGCGCAAGGAGGTCACTCGCGAGGATGTCAACCGCGCGGTCGAGGTCGCCCGGGCCGTCTCGATCCCGTCGAACCAGGTCGTCCTCCACGTCGAGCGGCGCGGTTTCAAGGTCGACGGCCAGGAGGGCGTGAAGGATCCGCTCGGGATGAGCGCCCTTCGGCTCGAGGTCGAGGTCCACATCGTCAGCGCCGCCGCGACCGCGGTCCAGAACCTCTCCAAGTGCGTCAACGCCGCGGGCGTCAAGATCGATGAGCTGGTCGCCTCGGCCCTCGCGTCCGCGGACGCGGTCCTGTCAGAAACCGAGAAGGACCTCGGGGTCGCGGTCGCCGACATCGGGGCGGGCACGATCGACCTCGCGATGTTCGCGGACGGCTCGCCGTTCCGGACCGCCGTCCTGCCGATCGGCGGCAACAACGTCACGAACGATGTGGCGCTCGGGCTGAAGACGAGCCTCCAGGTCGCCGACGAGCTCAAGATGTCCCACGGCACGTGCAACCTGGCCGCGATCGAGGACGACGAGGAGATCTCGGTCAGCGTCCTCGGCGAGGATGCCGGGCGGACCCTCCAGCGGCGCGAGCTGTGCGAGATCATCGAGGCCCGGATGCGCGAGACGTTCGAGCTGATGCGCGGCGAGATGGCTCGCGGCGGGGCGGGGATGCTGCCGGCCGGGATCATTCTGACCGGTGGCGGCGCCCAGCTCGGCGGGACCGCTGAGC
>JACDAH010000248.1 GCA_013695505.1 Chloroflexota bacterium
ACCCCGTCCTCGTCCCGAATTTGCGTGGCCTGGCCCGCGCCGAGGCCGCCGGCGCGGACGCGCTCGCGGTGTTCACCGCCGCAAGTGACGCGTTCACGACCCACAACATCCGGATGACCGTCGACGAGTCGCTCGCCGCATTTGCGCCCGTTCTTGCCCGGGCCGGAGAGCTCGGCTGGTGGCGGCGCGGCTATGTCTCGACCGCCTTCGGCTGTCCCTATTCGGGCGCCATCGACCCGGCTCACGCGGTCGACGTCGCCGTCCGCCTGATCGAGCTCGGGGTCGAGGAGATCTGCTTCGGCGACACGATCGGAGTAGCCGTGCCGCCCCAGGTCCGGGACCTGACGGCACGCGCCGTCGACGCCGGCATTCCACTCGACCGAATCGCCTTCCACTTCCACGACACGCGCGGGACGGCCCTTGCCAACGTCGCCGCTGGGATGTCCGTCGGGATCCGCTGCTTCGACGCCTCGACCGGCGGCACCGGCGGCTGCCCGTACGCCCCGGGCGCCGCCGGCAACCTCGCGACCGAGGACCTCGTGTACCTCCTGGACGCAATCGGGCTGGACCATGGCGTGTCGCTCGAGGCGGTCCTCGACGCGGCCCGGTTCATCGCCGACGCGCTCGCCAGGCCGATCGCCACGAAGGTCGGTCAGGCCGGCGGCTGGGACCCGCGGACCGGCGCCGCGACCGGCCGCGGCTGACCACGTCACGACTGCCCAATCGAAGGTGCGAGCAGACCTCGCTGTTCTTGGTATCGTGCGCCCACGATGAATGGGGTCGTGCTAGTCCTGAATCAGAACTACGAGCCGCTGAATGTCTGCAACCTGCCGCGGGCATTCCGGCTCGTGTTCGGCGCGAAGGCCGAGATCATCGAGTACGACCACCAGATCATCCACACGCCGCGCGCCGAGTACCACGCCCCCTCGGTGATCCGGCTCCAGTACCAGGTCCGGCGGCCGCGACCGAAGGTCAAGCTGAGCCGGCGCGAGGTCTTCGCCCGCGACCGGCACACCTGCCAGTACTGTGGCCGCCAGGGTCACGACCTGACCCTCGATCACATCGTCCCGCGCCATCGCGGCGGCGGGCACACCTGGGAGAACCTGGTCGCGGCCTGCAAGTCATGCAACCACCGCAAGGGCGGCAAGACGCTCGAGGAGGCCCGCTATCGGCTGTCGCGGCCACCGTTCGAGCCGCGGAGCGACGTCTACTCGATGTTCACGCCGTACCTCGCGAACGAGAACAACGAGGCCTGGCGGACGTACCTCTTCCTCGGCCGGAACTGAGCATTCCCGTGTCCTCCGGCGAGACCGCCGCGAGCGGGGCGCGGCTCGCCGAGGCGATCCCGGAGGCGGTGCGCGACCTCCTGACGGCCCTGTGGCGGGACGGCCACGCCGCCTACGTGGTTGGTGGAGCCCTGCGCGACATCCTCGCCGGACGAGAGACGAGCGATACGACCGATTGGGATCTCGCGACGTCCGCCTTGCCCGAGCAGACGGCGGCGCTCTTCGACGACGCCGCCTACGAGAACCGCTTCGGGACGGTCGCCGTCCGGCGGGCCGGGGCCGAGTACCAGATCACGACCTTCCGGAGCGACCACGACTACGCGGATTTCCGACGGCCGCATCGCGTGGAGTTCGGGACGTCGCTCGCCGCCGACTTGGCCCGGCGCGACTTCACGATGAATGCCCTCGCATGGGGCGCCGGCCCAGGCGAGGCGGGCGGCGGCGTCGGCCCACGTCCGGGGTTGGTCGATCCGTTCGACGGCGTCGCCGACATCGGGGCCAGGCTGATCCGGGCCGTCGGGGAGCCACGCACGCGGTTCGAGGAGGACGCGCTCCGGATCGTCCGGGCGATCCGGTTCGCCGCGACGCTCGGCTGGACGATCGAGGCGACGACGCTCGACGCGATCCGCGCGACCGCGCCGCTCGTCGCGCACCTGTCGGGCGAGCGGATCGCCGCCGAGCTGGACAAGCTTTTGGCGGCCGATCGTCCGTCGGTCGGACTCCGGTTGCTGGCCGACACCGGCGTCCTCGCCGCGATCTCGCCCGAGCTCGCCGCCCAGCGCGGCGTGGCTCAGAACAAGGTGCCCGGCGAGGATCTCTGGGACCACACGGTGCGGACGGTGGACGAGTCGGCAAACCTTCCGACCGTTCGTTTGGCTGCGCTGCTCCACGACATCGGCAAGGCGGCGACCGCCGCGGACGGCCATTTCTACGGTCACGACAGCGCCGGCGCGGTGCTCGCCGACGAACTGCTCGACCGCCTCCACGTCCCGACGACGACGCGCCAGCGCGTCGTCAACCTCGTCCGCCAGCACATGTTCCGCTACGAGCGGACGTGGGGCGATCCTGCGGTCCGCCGGTTCCTCGCCAAGGTCGGCCCCGACGCGGTTGACGACCTGTTCGCCCTCCGGGAGGCCGACAACGCCGGCAGCGGCGTGCCGCGCGACGCCGACGACCTCGGGGGGTTCCGGGCGCGGATCGCGGCCGAGCTGAAGGGAGGGGCGATCCTTGATCGCTCGGCCCTGACGATCGACGGGTCGGATCTGATCGAGGAGCTCGACGTGCCGCCCGGGCCCGAGGTCGGACGGATCCTCGCTGCACTGTTCGAGCGGGTAGTCGAGAATCCGGGTCTCAACGACCGCCACGCCCTGCTCGGCCTCGCTCGCGACCTCGTCGCGGGCTCGGCCGCCCGTCCCGACGCCACCGAGGAGACCTGATGCCGAACGCCGATCTCGCCGAGGAGCTCTCCGTCCAGCTGTACGCCGTTCGCGGCTCGCTCGCTGACGACTTGGGCGCGACGCTCGGCAGGATCGCCGCGCTCGGCTTCCGGCGGGTCGAGCCCTTCGACCTGCTCTCGTTCAGGGATGGCCTCCGGGACGGCCTCCCACACCACGGTCTTGCCGCGCCGACCGCGCATGTCGACCTGCTCGGGGGAGCCGATCTCGACGACGTCTTCGGCGCCGCGACGGAGCTCGGGATCGGGACGTTGATCCAGCCATGGACCGACCCCGCGCGCTGGCAAACGATGGAGGGTGTCGTCGAGGTGGCCTCGGCGCTTCGAGCGACCTCCGAACGGGCAGCCGGTCGCGGGCTGCGGATCGGCTATCACAACCATCATTTCGAGCTGGCGTCGAAGCTGGACGGCCGCCATGCGCTCGAGGTCTTCGCCGAGCTCGTCGCCCCCGAGATCGTCCTGGAGGTCGACACATACTGGGCGTTCGCCGGCGGCGCCGACGTCCCGGCCCTGCTCGGGCGCCTCGGCGACCGGGTTGTCGCCCTCCACGTCAAGGACGGTGACGGCGGCCTCGATCCGATCAGGCAGGTCGCCGTCGGTGCCGGCACGCTTCCGATCCGGGAGATCATCGAGGCCGCCCCGGCGGCGCTCCGGGTGATCGAGCTGGACGACACCGCGGGCGACATGTTCGACGCCATCCGGGACAGCCGCGCGTTCGTGCTTTCGCTCGGCGCCGCGGGCGCGCCGGCATGAGCCGAAGCGGACCCGTCGGGATCGGGATCATCGGGGCAGGGGTGATCAGCGACACGTACATCGAGAACCTGACCCGGTTCCCCGACACCTCCGTCGTGGCGGTCGGCGACCTCCGGCCGGATGCCGCCCGCGCAAAGGCCGAGACGCATCGCGTGCCGGCCGCCGGCGACGTCGATGTCGTCCTCGCCGACCCTGGTGTCGAGATCGTCGTCAACCTGACGATCCCCGCTGCCCACGCCGAGGTGACCTCACGAGCGCTCGCCGCCGGTAAGCACGTCTGGAGCGAGAAGCCGCTCGCGCTCGACCGGGCGAGCGGC
>JACDAH010000253.1 GCA_013695505.1 Chloroflexota bacterium
CGATGAAGGTCATCGGCAGGGAGCGGGTCCCGTGGCGGGCCGCCTCGCTCGCCCAGCGGTCGCGCCACTCCGAGGGCAGGCGGTCCGGAACCTCGCGATGAGCCGCGGCGAGCCAGACCAGCGACCACGACCGCGGCACCACGTCGTAGACCCCATAGCCGCCGCCGCCGGTCGCGAGCCACCTCCCGCCTGCCTCGCGGTGGGCGATCGCGTCGACAAGCCGCGCCGCCTCACCCATCGCCGTCGTCGTGTTCCGGAGGTGGGCCAGCGGATCCCAGGCATGGCTGTCCGCGCCATGCTGCGACACGATGACGTCCGGTCCGAACGTCGCCGCCAGCTCCGGCAGACTGCCGCGCACGACGTCGAGCCAGGCGCTCTCGCCCGTTTCCGGCTCGAGCGGGACATTGACGACGGTGCCAGCGGCCGGCCCCTCCCCCACCTCATCGGCGAACCCGGTCCCCGGGAAGAGATAGCGCCCGCTCTCGTGGAACGACACGGTGAGGACGCCCGGGTCGGCCGCGTGAATCGTCTCGACTCCGTCGCCGTGGTGGACGTCGAGATCGACGTACAGGACGCGCAGCCCGTCGCGGCGAGCGCGTGCGATGGCCAGGGCGGGGTCGTCGTAGATGCAGAACCCCGACGCGCGCGCCGGCATCGCGTGATGGAGGCCGCCACCGGGGTGGAAGGCGTGCGCGACGTCGCCGCGGAGGATCGCCTCGATCGCCCGGAGCGAGCCACCGGCGACCGCGGCCGCCGCGTCGTGCATGCCGGGAAACGGCGGATCGTCGCCACCCGGCCCGATCCCCGCTTCCGCCTCCCCCCAGCCGCCGTCGGATTCGGAAAAGCGCTTCACGACGTCGAGGTAGGCGCGGCTGTGGGCGAGCAGGAGCTCGTCGTCCGTCGCGGGCTCGGGCGCGAGAGCGGGCTCGGCGCCGACGGCACGCAGCATCTCGATTCCGGGCCCGAACCGGCGGGGCGTCAGGGGATGGGCGGGACCGAAGTCGTAATCGAGCGAGCGCGGTCCGAAGACGAGCAGCGGCGAGCCGGGCACGGGATCGGGCATGGGTGGCACGATAGCCGCGATGGAACGCGTCTACACCACGCCCCTTCTCGACAAGCTCGGGATCCGGCCGGGAATGCGGGTCGCGATCGTCGGCCAGCTCGAGGACGACGACGAGGCGCTCGACGACGCCGGGCCGTTCCGCCAGCGGCTTGCGGAGCCGACCAGCGACATCGCCGACGGCCGGCCGAAACCCGACACCGATCTCGTCTTCCTCGGCGCCGACACGACCGACGAGCTGGCGGCCCTCGCCGACCTTCGCCCGCGGATTCGACCCACCGGCGCGATCTGGGTCGTGTCGTTGAAGGGCAAGGCCGCGACCTTGCGCGATATCGAGGTGATCGCGGCGGCGCGCGACCACGGCCTCGTGGACAACAAGGTGGTTGCGTTCTCGACCCGCCGGACCGCGCTTCGGCTCGTGATCCCGGTTGCGCTCCGGCCGAAGTCCTGAGGCGAGTACCATCCGCCCAATGGACTTCATCGTCGTGCTCATCGCCGTCCTGATCGTGGTGCTGATCTGGCGCGGCCCGAAAACGCTGCCGAAGCTCGGCCAGGCGCTCGGTCGGGGCGTCAAGGAGGCACGGGCGGAGGCGGCCAAGCTGCGCGACGAGTCCGACGGCGACAAGCCCGCCTGACTGTCCGCCGCCGCTCGCCGAGCCGCTCGGCCGATCAATCGCGGCCGGACGCTACCCTGATGCGATGAGCGACCTCCTTCCATCCGAGGTCGAGATCCTGCTCGAGCGCCCAGGGCCCGGGCCCCACCTCGCGACGATCGAGATCGACGGCGCGACGGTCGAGACGCTCGCCGACCTGCCGCCGCTCCGCGATCGCCTCCTCTTCGTCGGTCTCAACCCGTCGCCGGTGAGCGTCGAGGCCGGCCACTACTTCCAGGGGCGTCTCGGGCGGGCGTTCTGGCAGCGCCTGATCACCGCCGCGATTCTCCCGCCCGACACCGACATCGGCGCGGCCGATGACGCGCTCGTCGCCGCCGGCCACGGCGTGACCGACCTCCTGAAGATCCCGACGGCCCGCGACGAGGCGACGGACGCGGTCCTCCGGGCCGGCGTCGGCCCGCTCTGGCAGAAGGTCGCAATCTGGCGGCCGGCAGCGGTCGTCTTCGTCTGGAAGCGGGTCGCCGAGATCGTCGCCGGGCGCTCGCTCGAGGAACGCTGGGGTCAGCTGCCGGGCGTCGCGCTATCGAGCCGGCCGTGTTTCCTGATGCCGGGTCCGTACGCTCCGGCGGCCGAGGTCGAGGCCGGGATCAACTTCATCCGCAATCTCGCGGCGTCACTCCCCCGCTGAGCCCACGGCGGAGCCGGCGACG
>JACDAH010000270.1 GCA_013695505.1 Chloroflexota bacterium
ATCCGGGCCCTCGCGCTCGCGCTGGGCCTCAGCCTCGACGTCGGCTGCCCGGCGCTCCTCGGCGATCGGGGCGACCGTGGCGTTGGCGATCATCCGGAGCGTCGCCGGAGGAATCGGGAAGACGGCCGTTGAGGTGCCGGCCGCGGCCCACACGATCTGGAACCGCCCGAGATCGGGGTCCATGATCGTCCGGACCGACCGGGTGTGGCCGAACGGCGGGATCCCGCCGATGACGAAGCCGGTCAGCTCCTCGGCCTCGCGGGCGGTCGCGCGGCGGATGTCGCGCTCGGCGGTGACGGCCGCGAGGCGAGCCAGGTCCACCCGGTTCGGACCCGACACGAGACACAGGATCGGCTCGAGCGTGCCATCGTCGGTCGGCGCGACGAACACAAGCGACTTGACGATCTGGCCGAGCTCGGCGTCGACGGTCGCGGCGGCATCGGCGGCCGTGTGGGTCGATGCGTCGAATACCTGGATGTCCAGCTCGACGCCCTTGCGCGCTGCGGCGTCACGGACCCGTTGGATGCCGGCGTGGTCGCGAGGGTCTGGCACGGCCGGAGTCTACGGCATCGCCGCCCTCGGGGACGGGCCACGCGCAAACGGACCGGGCGGATCGGGACGAAGCCCGGGGCGCTAGCATCGGGCCGTGGAAGCGATCCTCTTCGACTGGGACGGCACGCTCGTCGATTCGCTCGGTGCCTTCCACCGCGCGAATGCGGCGGTGATGGACGCCTTCGGGCTGCCGTTCGACGTCGTCCGATATCGCAAGCACTACGTTCCCGACTGGCGCGAGATGTACCGCCGCCTCGGGATCCCCGGCCATCGCCTGGACGAGGCCAACAGCCTCTGGCAGGCAACGTTCGCCGACGACGGCGACGCGGTCGTCGCCTTTCCGGGAGCCATCTTGGCGCTCGAACGCCTGCGCGACGCCGGAGCGGCGCTCGGGATCGTGACTGCCGGCCATCGCGCGGTCGTGGAGCCGCAGCTCGCCCGGACCGGTCTCGGCGACCTCCTGCCCGTTCGCGTCTTCGGCGACGACCTTGCGGTCCACAAGCCCGATCCGGAGCCGCTCCGTCTGGCGCTCCGCCTCGCCGGCGACGGCCACCGCCCCGAGACGTCGGTCTATCTCGGCGATGCCCCGACCGACATGCAGATGGCCGTCGCGGTCGGCGCCCGGCCGGTCGGCATCGAATCGGTCCTCGGTGACCCGGCCGAGCTCCGCGCCGCCGGCGCGGTCGAGATCACCGCGTCGGTCGCAGCCTGGACGGACGGGCACCTGTCCGGCTCTCGCCGGGACGGCGAGGTGGCCTCGTGACGACTCCGGCCCACGCTCTCATCCTCGCCGACGGCCACGTTGCGCCGGTCGCGACCCTGGATTCGACCTGGCCCGGCTGGTCGGACGGGATCGATCTCGTCATCGCCGCCGATGGTGGGGCGCGTCATGCGGACGCCCTCGGCCGGCGGCTGGACCTGTGGGTCGGCGACGGCGACTCGCTGAGCCAGGGGGCCCTCGCCGGCCTCGGCAGATCCGGGGTCCCGATCCAGCGCCACCCAACGGACAAGGATGAGACCGACGCCGAGCTCGCCCTCCTCGCCGCGATCGACAGCGGCGCCGCCCGGATCACCATCCTCGGCGCCCTCGGTGGTGACCGCTTCGACCACGGCCTCGCCAACGTCTGGCTGCTCGCCCACCCGCGCCTTGACGGTCGCGACGTCCGGTTGCTCGACGGAGCGGCCCGGATCCGGCTTGCGAGCGCCGGCCCGACCGATCTCGGCGGCCGCGTCGGCGATCTCGTCTCGCTCCTGCCGTTCGGCGGGGACGCGACTGGGGTCCGGACCGCCGGTCTCCGCTACCCGCTCCAAGGCGAGCCGCTCCGGAGCGGTCTGTCGCGCGGCCTGTCCAACATCCGCGCCGCCGCGGTCGCCTCGCTGACGGTCGAAACCGGGCGAATCCTCGTCGTCGAGAGCCCTGCTACGCTCTCGCGATGAGCATCCCCGCTGTGGGCGATCCCGCTCCCGCGATCACCCTTCCCGATGACGCGGGCACGATCCATCGCCTCGCCGACCAGCGTGGTCGCTGGACGATCGTCTACTTCTATCCGAAGGACGACACGCCCGGCTGCACCGTCGAGGCCTGCGAGTTTCGCGACGCCAACCAGACGATCCACGAGGGCGGCGCCGACGTGTGGGGGATCAGTCCCCAGGCAGCGCCGAGCAAGAAGGCGTTCCGCGAGAAGTTCCATCTGCCGTTCGTCCTCCTGGCCGACGCCGACCACGCCGTCGCGGAGGCCTATGGCTCGTGGGTCGAGAAGCAGAACTACGGCAAGACGTACTGGGGCACGGCCCGGACGACATTCCTCGTCGATCCCGCGGGACGGATCGCCAGGACATGGCAGAAGGTCAAGCCGGAGGGCCACGCCGCGGTCGTGATCGCCGCCCTCGACGAGGCCCGGGCATCCGCCGGCGTCCCGCGCTGAGATCCGGCTCCAATCAGGGCGTGAGATTCCGGGCACGGAGCGAGGC
>JACDAH010000286.1 GCA_013695505.1 Chloroflexota bacterium
TCCTCGCGGGCCTCGGGCCCAAGCCGCTCTGCATCGCACGGTTCGCGCGCGGGATCGGCCAGGTGCACGTTGGCCGTCCGTATCGCCTGCTGGCAGCGGCGGAGGCCTGGCTGCGCGAGCGGCCCGAGGTCAGCGGCGGCCCGATCGGGGTCGCCGGCTTCTGCATGGGCGGCGGGTTCGCCCTGCTCCACGCCACCGGCGCCACCATCGACGTCGTCGCCCCGTTCTATGCGCCGGTTCCGAGGGACGAGGCCACCCTTGCCGGGGTCTGCCCTGTCGTGGCCAGCTACGGCGGCCGCGACGGCATCTTCGGTCCTGGCGCGCCCCGGCTCGAGGCGTCGCTGGACCGGCTGGGCATCGAGCACGATGTCCGGAGCTACCCGCAGGCCGGCCACAGCTTCATGAATCGCCACCGCGGCGCGATCGCCTGGCTCGAGCGACGGCTGCCCACTCACGGCGGCTACGTCGAGGATGCCGCCGAGCACGCCTGGACCCGGACCCTTGCCTTCTTCGCCCGCCACCTGGCGGTTCGGACCGATGCCTGACGAGCCGAGCGTCGCGCACGAGGGCTACCGGAGGCTGTTCGAGTCGCACCCGTCGGCGATGGCGATCTGGGACCCGACGACGGGTCAGATCCTCGCGGCGAACGAGGCCGCGATGCGCCAGTACGGCTACGGGCGCGACGAGCTCGTCGGCCTGACGGTCGACCGGATCGTGCACGCCGATGACCTGCCTCGGCTCCGTTCGGCGATCCCCGACCTGTCGGACGGCCTCGCCCCGGCCGCGCTGTTCCGCCATGTGCGCAAGAGCGGCGAGGTGATCGAGGTCGAGATGAGCGGTCACCCGATGGACTGGGAGGGCCGGCCGGCGCGCCTCGTCATGGCGATCGACGTCACGGCCCGCCGGCGGCTCGAGCAGGAGCTTCGGTCCGCCCGGGCGATGGAGGCCGTCGGACGGCTGGCTGGCGGGATCGCCCACGACTTCAACAACCTCCTCATGACGATCAACGGCTTCTCCGAGATCCTGCTCGAACGGCTGGCCGCGGGCTCCGAGGACCACGACGCCGCGGTCGAGATCCGGACCGCCGGCTTGCGGGCCGCGGCCCTGACGGGCCAGCTCCTCGACTTTTCCCGCCGCATGCCCCTCACCCGACGCGATTCGACCTCAACGAGCTCGTCGCGAGCATGCCCGACACCTTACGCAGCATCTCCGGCCCGAACGTGAACGTCCGGATCGCGACGGCGGGGACTCCGGCGTCGATCCTGGCCGATCGCGACCAGATCGCCCGGGCGATCGTCGGCTGCGTCCTCAACGCCCGCGAGGCGATGCCGGACGGCGGCGAGCTCACGGTCGAGACGAGCGGCGTCGATCCGGAGCTCGCCCGGCAGTTGGCGGGCGTGATCGGGGACCGACCGTACGTTGGCCTCGCGATCAGCGACACCGGGCCGACCGGCCACGTGGGCCGGGAAGGGCAAGGGCCCTCGTCGGGAGGGACCGGACTCGGCCTCGCCCTGGTGTATTCGACGGTGCAGCTTGCCGGCGGCCGGATCCGTCTCGAGAGCACGCCGGGCCACGGTTCGACCGTCCGGATCCTGGTCCCGGTCGCGCCGCCCGAGGACGCTTCGATCGCAGGGATCGCGCCTTCCGACGGATCCGCGCCGCCCGGCGGGTCCGCGCTGCCCGAAGAGGCGACCCCGAGGACGGCACCCGCGAACCGGATCTCAGACGCGATCCACCCGCCGGAGCCGAAGGTGCCCGGCGCAGCTCGTGACCCGGCCGGGCGCGTCGACGACTCGGGGTCGACGATCGTCGTCGTCGAGGACGAGCCGGGTGTCCGGCTGCTGCTCGAGCGGGTCCTGATCCGCGGCGGGCAACGCGTGCTCGCATTCCCCGATGGTTCGTCTGCGCTCGACGCGCTCGCCGACCCCGCCCAGACGATCGATCTCCTGGTCACGGACCTCGTCATGCCCGGGCTCAACGGCATCGAGGTTGCGCGCGGCCTTCGCCGGGATCGCCCCGCGCTGCGGGTCATCCTGATGTCGGGCTACGCCGTCGAGGCGCTGCGGGACGAGGGGCTCGACGAGACGAGCGTCGACCTCCTCGCCAAACCGTTCACGGCCGCCGAGCTGCTCGAGCGCGTTGCGGCCAGCCTCGCTGCGCCGCACTCCGTCAGCGACTGACCGCGAGAGCCGCGGGTGGGCCGGTGGCGGAACGGACATCCAGCGCATCGTTGGGTTCTCCGGCCGATCCGGGGTCGGTCCTCGCGCTCGCGCCGGTCAGGCCCGGTGCGTCCGGAGCGCGACCGGGTCGCGGCCGATCAGGGCCTTCCCCGCGGCGATCAGGACCCGCCCGGCGGCGCGCCGGGTGCGCTCGACGACGCCGGCGTGGTGAGTCCGGGTGGCGAGCAGTCGCTCGTTCCGGATGGTGTCGATGTCGTGATCGACGGCCGCGCGATGGATCCCGGTGGCGGAGTGGTCGTACGTCATGGCTTGGTCTCCTTGAAGATGCTGTTCGTGGTCGTCGGGGTGGGGTCCGGCTATTCGAGAGCGATGCGGACGCCGTCGCCCTCGTCGTCGATGTGAAGCAGGGTCCCGGACCGTCCCTCCGCGAGGGCCCGGCGGACCAGGTCGGCGTTGGTCCCCGAGAGACCGGGAATGCGATCGAGGGCCATCCGGCCGAGCGAGACCGGGACTCGCAGGTTGACGATCCGCCGGCCGGCTTCGGTGATCTCGATCCGGATCGACGTGGCGGTTCCCCGCTCCGTGCCGGCCCGCCGATCGCCTGACGCCTCGTCTCGGCCGTCGAGGTTCGAGCCGGCATCCGGTCCGCCCGCCTCCGAAGCGCTGAGTGCGTCGAGGATCGGGGCGGCCTGGGCGGCCGTCAGGCGACCGTCGGCGACGAGCCGGAGGACCTGTTCGAAGGCATCACCCATCGGCACGCTCCTGCTCCCCGGTGCCCGCCTGGTCGAGGTCGGCGAGGCGATCCATCGCGGTCGCGACGTCCAGCTCGCCGGACTCGAGTGCCCGCAGGATGGCCATCCGCCCGGCCTCGGCCGGATCGTCGACGTCGACGGGATCAGCGGTGTCAGTGGTGTCAGCGGGGTCGGCGGCATCGGCACCCGCCGAAGCAGGGTTGGGTTCGGCCACATTTCGACGGCTGAAGGGCAGGCCCGTCAGGTCCGGGATCCCCGGCAGCCGGCGGAGGTCGAGCAGTGCCCGAAGGTCGGGCATCTCCGGCATCTCGGGCATCTCCGGCATCTCCGGCATCTCGGGCATCTCCGGCATCTCTGGCTGGAAGGTCCGGGAGGACCGGCTTCTCGCGCTCTGGGCTCCGCGGCCGGACCCGT
>JACDAH010000299.1 GCA_013695505.1 Chloroflexota bacterium
GCCCCGGGGTGGCGAGTGGCTCGACGCGGTGCGGAGGCTCTCGCATCGACTCACCGCGGCCGTTTCCGGTAGCCGCATAGGGGCCGGCCATCTGCTGTCAGGCGGCCGCCAGGCGGTCGCAAGGCAAGGCAACCATGACGCGCCGACTGCCCTTGAGCGTGGCTCGGGCGCGATTTCCTGACAGTCGATCACCGTGCGGTCAGGTGTCAGAACCGGTCCGGCTGACGACCGGGTGAGATTCGACTGGCAAGAGCGGCCGGGCTCCGGGGCCGGCGGCGGGCTCCGGAGCCGCGGCCGGGTTCCGGGGCCGGCGGGGCGGCCCCTAGACCTTGCCGCGGGACTCCAGGAGCACCGGCGTCGTCTCGGCGGGGAGGCCCGAGATCGTGATCGTCAGCTTTGGCTGGGCGGCGGCCTCGCCGCCCATCTCGTGGAAGAATTTGGCGATGGCCTCGCGGGTTTCCAGAGCATCCTCGTCGAGCGGCATCGCGACGACGATCTTCGGATCGAGCTGGGCGACGAGCTCGGCCAGTCGCTGCGGCGACAGGACCCCGCCGACCGGGACGCAGGCGATGTCGACCGGGCCGATGTCGGCGACCTTCTCTTCGGTCAGGAGGTGGCCGATCTCGCCGAGGTGGATCGTATGCATCCCGTCGAGCTCGACGACGAAGGCGACCTGCTTGCCCCGCTCCGATCCCTTGGTGTCGTCGCGGTAGGTCCGAACCCCGGTCACGAGGACGTCCTTGACCTCATACTCGCCGGGACCGTCGAGGATGAACGACTCCTCGAGCGACGACGGCAGGAGCGTCGAGCCATCGCGCGAGCGCCGGCCTTTGGCTTTCGGAAGCGGCCGATCGTCGGGATGGGAGAAGGTGACGATGTCGCCGGTGATGCCGCGTCCGGTCGGCCCGACGATCGTCTGATAGGGATCGGCCACGACGACCGCGTCGCGTCCACGGAGGCGAATGCATGTCCGCCCATACCAAGTCAATTCCATTCCCCGATTCTTGCACACGCCCCTGCACTGCGGATGGCATGTGCGGATGCGCGGCCGCCGGGAGTCCCGGCACAGAAAAAGAGAGGGGGTGCCTGCCCAATCGGCACCCCCTCTCGGAGGGAGGGAGGATGGAACCCTGAGGGTTCGGTCCGAGATGAACGCTAGTCCCGTCGCATTCATCGACAAGCGGGAAAGCCATTAAGAAAGCGACATGGAACCCCGTACAGCGGCGTCATCTCGGGCACCCTGGCGCGTGCCACAATCCTGACCATGCATCCCGGACGCCGACGACCCCGTCTTCGCCGCGTTCGGACCGGCTTCGCCGGCCTCATGACGATCGTGGTCGTCGGCTGTGGATCGACGACCCCGCCAAGCACGATTCCCTCGTCGGCCCCGACGCCGAGCCAGACTGCCGCGGTCCCATCGCCGAGTGGGTCACTGACGCCGCTGTCGTCGGCCGAGCTGTCCGCGATCTATACGGACATCAACGCTCAGGTCCGCACGATCCGCGGCCTCGACGAGAAACAGCCGGTCCAGCCGACGATCCTCAGCCGGGACGAAATGTCCGCGCTGCTGACCAAGCAGATCAACGAGGACACGCCGCCGGCGATTCTCGGGGCATACGAGCGCCTCTATCACGCCCTCGGGGTTCTGCCGCCGGCCGACAAGCTCTCCGACGTCTACGGCGATCTCCTCGAGAGCCAGGTCGCCGGCCTGTACGTCCCGACCGACAAGAAGCTGTACGTGGTGTCGAAGGGCGGCGGGGTCGGGCCGATCGAGAAGGTCTACTACTCCCACGAGTACACTCACGCGCTCCAGGACCAGAATTTCGATCTCGTCGGCTTCCAGCCCGATTCGCTGGCCGACCAGAGCGATCGCCAGCTCGCTCGCCAGGCGCTGGTCGAGGGCGACGCCTACGTGACGATGACGTATTGGCTCCAGCAGAACCTCCGGACGGGCGAGATGGGGGCCATCATCGCGGCCGGCAACGACCCTGAGGCCAAGGCAGCGCTTGAGAAGATCCCGCCGCTGATCGCGTCCCAGATCCTGTTCGCGGCACTCAACGGCACCGTGTGGGCCCTCGGCCTCCAGATGCAGGGTGGCTTCCCGGCGATCGACGCGGCGTTCGCCGACCCGCCCCAGTCGACCGAGCAGGTCCTCCATCCCGACAAGTGGGCGAGCCGGGAGCCGCCGATCGACGTCGAGCTGCCCGCCGACCTCGCGAAGAAGCTAGGAGCCGGCTGGTCGATCGGGCTCCAGGACACATTCGGGGAGCACCAGCTCGGGGTCTGGATCACGGGCGCGGTGCCCACCGCCGGATTGCCCGAGCCGCCGCCGGACGCGGTCGCGGGCTGGGGCGGGGACCGGATGGCCCTCCTCGACGGGCCGGGCGGCGCGTGGGCCGTCGTGTTCCGGACTGAGTGGGAAACCGACAAGGACGCCGCGGAGTTCGAGGCCGGGATCGCGCCGAGCGTCCAGAACGCAGCAGGACCCGGCCAGGTCCTGCCCGGCGAGGGTGGCCGCGTGCGCTGGATCGTGATCGGTTCGGTCGATGCGGTGTTGGCCCGGGTGTCTGGCGTGCTGGGTCTCGCCGGCTAGGTCACCCACGGCCCGGCCAGTCGGGCCGGCGGGCGGAAGACGGCCGGCCACCCGCGCCGGCGGGCGGAAACGTGCCTCAGCATGGAACATTGCGCCTCGGAGGAGCGCCGCCGACGATGCGGCCGCCCGGGCAGGTCCCCAAAGTGGCCACATTCCCACGGACGGAATGTTGGGTTCGGTTCCAGGCGCGATCTCGCCAGCCATCGGGCATCAGTTAGCCGAACATGGCTAACTCCCCGCCGAGCATGCCCGGATGATGTGCCCAACGTTCCACCGGTGCAAATCTGGCCACATCCGTACTGCCTCGCCCTGGCCGGGGCCTCACGCTGAGCGTGGCGACGGCCGCAGAGCGCGGCTACGGCCGCAGAGCGCGGCTACGGACGCAGAGCGACAGCCGCAGAGCTACATCGACTCCGGCGCCGAGATCCCGAGCAGCCCGAGGGCGTTGGCCAGCGTCACCCGCGCCGCGGACACGAGCGCCAGGCGGGCCGCGGAGCGATCCGGCTCTTCGGAATCGACGACCCGGGCATCGCGGTAGAAGGCGTGAAACTGGGTCGCGAGCTCGGTCGCGTAGGCCGTGATGCCGTGCGTCTCCTCGGCCCGGGCCGCGTCCTCGACGACCTCCGGAAATCGGACGATCGCGCGGGCGAGCGCCGCCTCGGCAGCGCCGGCGAGGAGGCCAGTCACGTCCGCCGCGGGGGCCAACCCGATATCCGCAGCCTTGCGCAGGATCGACGCGATCCGGGCATGGGCGTATTGGACGTAGTAGACCGGGTTGTCGGCGGACTGCTTCTTGGCGAGCTCGATATCGAAGTCGATCCCGGTCGTGGCTGCGCGGGATGCGAAGAACCAGCGGGCGGCGTCGACGCCGACCTCCTCGAGCAGCTCGTCGAGGGTGATGAACTCGCCGGCCCGCTTGCTCATCGAGATCTCCTCGCCGTCGCGGATGAACCGGACCCACGAGTAGAGGAGGACCTGGACGGCGTCGATGTCGTAGCCCATGGCCGCCGCGGCGTTCCGGACCCGGGCCACCGTCCCGTGGTGGTCGGCGCCCCAGATATAGATGAGGTGGTCGAAGCCGCGGCTGAACTTCTCGGTCACGTACCCGATGTCGGCCGCGAAGTAGGTCGGGCGGCCATCCGAGCGGATGATCACCCGATCCTTGTCGTCGCCGAAGGCCGTCGAACGGAACCACAGCGCGCCGTCCTGGCCCAACAGGTGGCCGCCGGCCCGAAGCCGCTCGATCGCTCGCTCCACCCAGCCTTCGGCATGGAGCGAGCCTTCGCTCTTCCAGACGTCGAAGTGGACGCCGAGCCTCTCGAGGCTGGCTTCGATGCCCTCGCGGACCCGGGTCGCCGCCCAGCGACCGACGATGTCGGCGCCGTCGGCGCCCGGCGCCTCCGCTGCTGCGCGGACGTCGTCCGGCAGCTCGCGCGCAAGCTCCTCGACGTAGCTCCCGTGATAGCCGTCCTCGGGGAGCGGCGCGCCGGTGCGGATCGCCACGACCGACGCGCCGAGGTTGCCCACCTGGGAACCGGAATCGTTGAAGTAGTACTCGCGCGTGACCGTCTGGCCGCCCGCCTCGAGGACCCGGCAGAGCAGATCGCCGACGAATGCCCCGCGAGCGTTGCCGATCGTCAGCGGGCCGGTCGGATTGGCCGACACGAACTCGACGTTGACCGTCCGCGGGCGAACCGGCGGCACGCGGCCCCAGTCGACGGGCGCGCCGAGAATGGAGCGTATGGCCGTCTCGAGCACGACGTCGGTGAGCCGCAGGTTCAGGAAACCCGGCGGCGCGATTTCGACACTGGCAATCGGCGAGGCGGCGGCCGGATCGGCGATGTCCGCGGCAATTGCGTCGGCCAGAATCCGGGCGATCTCGAGCGGCGCCTTTCGGTACGGGCGAGCAAGCTTCATCGCCAGGTTGACAGCGAGATCGCCGTGCTCCGGCTTCGCCGGCCGCTCGATGTCGATCGACGGACGGGATTCCGTCGTCGACGGCAGGTCACCGGCCTGGACCGCGCGCTTCCACGCCCGATCGATCGCCGTCCGGACCTGGCTCCGAACGGGCGGGAGGAGGGCCGGCTGGCCGGGGCTCGTCACGGGCAGGTGGACCTCGTTGGTGCGCTCGAATTGGGGCAGGATGTGCCTCGCGGCGGGCGCCAATCGTACCCGGCGCCGGTCGTGGCGACCTGTCGGGGCGTCCTACCGAAAGCGGCGCCCGTTCGCTTGAGCGCCGAAGGTCCTGCCGACCGTTCCACGGTCCGTCCTGGGCGGGTCCCAGTCGATTCGTTGATTCGACGCAACGCAATCCCGGTCGATGGTCAGGAGCGGTGGGTTCCGGGGGGGTCGGGCAAAACAAATAGTCCTAGACCAGTACTCCCTCCATCCCACATCATGGCGAAGCCGATCAGGCGGCGTCCGGTTCAGGCGGACAGTGACCTAGCCACCCTCATACTCGGGGACAATGATGAAGACGACTCGATCCACGCGCCGCTCGAATGGCGGCCTCGTTCGCAGGACCGGCTGGCTCGCCGCCGCCGCCATGCTCGCCATCGGGGCCCTTGCCCCGTCGGCGGCGCTCGCCGCAGGGCCCGGCAACAACGGCCACGAGGCCACCGGCAACGGCACCACGTCTGACGCCACCGCTGGTGGCAGCCTGTCCGCCGCGGCCGGCAGCGCCACGCTCCAGGCCAACGCCGAGATGTTTTGCACGAACACCAGCGTCGGCCACATCGACGGCACGTTCACGCTTAACGAGACCCTCGACGTCGGCTCCCAGATCACCCTCTACCTGGTGCCGAACAACGGGTCGAACGCGAACCCGGCCGGCAACGTCACCAAGAACGAGGTGACGATCACGCTGACCGACGCCAACAACGACGCGGGCACCGTCATCCACTACAGCCTCGTCGTGACTTCACCGTTCACGGTCAGCTCCGGCGGCATCCTCGTCGTCTTCGCGGTCAACGCCGACGGCACGACGGCGATCTCCTCGAGCAAGACCAACTCGCTCAACTGCACCGAGGCCTCGAGCTCAAGCCCAAGCCCGACCCCGACCCCCACGCCGTCTCCCGAAGTGACCCCCACGCCGTCTCCCGAAG
>JACDAH010000303.1 GCA_013695505.1 Chloroflexota bacterium
GCGGCCCGGTTGCCGGCGTTGTCGACGGCCCCGAGCGTCAAACGATAGGAGCCGTCCGCAACGACCGCGCCCGCATTCGTCCTGCCCGTCCAGGTGACGGCCGCGCTCGCACCCCTGCCCGAGCGGGTCGTGACCACGGGCCCGACCGTCGTGCCCGAGAGACGGGCCGCGCTGAACGTCCAGCCGGTGGCGCCGGTCGCGATCAGCGTCGTCTTGACGCTGTCGCGCGTGCCGTCGCCGTTGGGCGAGATGAGCGCGCCGCTGATCGACGCGGACGTGATGCGCGGCGCGACCGTGTCGATCGTGACCCCGAAGGCCGCCAGCGACTTCGCGACGAATGTCGGTCCCGGGTTCGAGAAGTTCGAGCCTCCGCCTGTCCCGACGAGGGCGACGAGATAGCGCCCGTTCGGTAGTGCCGTCCTGCCCACCCTGCCGTTCCAATTGAACTGCTGCGGACCGGCCGCGTGACGGCTGACCGGGACGTTGCCGATCCGCGTCCCATCGGCTTTGAAGACACGGAGCACGAGGCTGTCGAGCGGCCTGTCGTTGGTCCAGTCGATGGCGATCGTGTCGCCCGAGCCGTCGCGGTTCGGCGAGAACGCCCGGTGGCTGGCCGCCGCGGCGGACGTGCCGATGCTCGCGGCGCCGGCATTGCCGAACCCGAGGTGGCCGATCGCCGCGGCGACCCGGGTCGCGTTCGGTGCCTTCGTCGGCGACAGCCAGGTCGTCCCGGAGCCGCTCGCCGCGACCCACGCGGCCGAGCCGAGCGAGCGAGCGGACCGCCACTCCGTCAGCGGCCCGACGACCTGGTACCAGGTGTAGCCGTCGACGGACCTCGGCCCGGCCACGATGGAGACGATGTTGCCGCGGGCGAAGGTGCCGACCCTGGTCGCGCTCGTGTCTGCTGCGGATCGGGCTGTCAGGACCCCCGCCCGGACCAGCCCGAAGCCTCCGACCTTGAGGGCGGAGCCCGCTGTCGCGGTTGTCGCGGCCACGTTCCAGGCGCTGACGTTGCCCTTCGGGTCGCGGGCCCGGACGCGGAAGGCGTAGGCGTGGCCGTCGATTCCGGACCAGGTCGCGGAGGTGGCCTTCGTCGCGGTCAGCCAGGCTCTCCACGCGCCGCCATCGGTCGCGACCTGGACGTCGTGGCTGGCCACCGAGACATCGTCCCTCGCGGTCCACGCGACGGTGAAGCCCGGGTTGAGCTGGCGGGCGGCGAGGGTTCGCACGCCGGCCTTCGGTGCGGTCGTGTCGGTCACGAACTTGCGCTGGATCGCGGCCCACAGCTCGGGCCGCGTCCCGTCGTAGCCGAGCGCCCAGATCCCCGCCCCGCGCAGGCCGTAGCTGTTGACCAGGTCGTACTTGGCCGCGACAGCCGTCGCGTCGTCGACATACAGCTGGCGCCAGGAGGTGACGCAGCCATAGGTCGTCGTGCAGTTCTCGCGCCGGTAGGCCGTCCACGCGATCTGCTCGGTCGCCTCGTACCGACGGCCGTACCGGGCCAGGTACTCGGCCGCGGTGTCATACATGACCGCGGTCGAGGCGCCGTTCTTCGTGCCGCTCGTGTTCGTGGCGTGGACCGCGCTGCTGCTCGTCGACCAGGCCCGCCCGTAGTAGGGCACGCCGAGGATCACCTTCGACGGCGGCACCTTCGCGGTGTAGGCGAGGATCGTGTCGCGGATGTCGTAGCCGGTCCGGCGGAGGGGCGCGATCGAGCCGACCGGGCTGGAGCCGGCCGACCGATAGTCGTAGCCCATCACGAAGATCGCGTCCGCGCCGCCGGGCGCGGTCGCCTTCGCGATCGGGTAGTTGCCGATCGAGCCGAGCGTGTCGAACGTGATCTGGTAGCCGCCGTGGATCCGGTTCAGCTCGGTCCGGATCGTCCGGACGAGCGCGGTGAACTCCGCGTCGTACGTCGAGGCCAGCGGCTCGAAGTCGAGGTTGACGCCGTCGGCGCCGCGATCGCGGACGGCGGCCGCGATCTGACGGGCGAGGTTGAGACGTGCACTCGACGAGCACAACAGGGCCCGCTGGCGCGCCAGCCCCGAGGTGTTCCAGCCAAAGCTCTGGACCGTCAGGACGACCCGGGTGTGATTGGTGTGGGCGGCCGAGATGATGTTCGTCATCCTCGAGCTGGTCCAGCCGCTCCAGCCGACCGTCATCGAGCCGTCGCTGTTTCGCTTCTGGAGGTAGCCCTTTGCGTCGGCCCCGACGCCGAAGTACGCGATCGTCGAGATCCTGGCGTAGTCGAGACGGAGCGTGCTCGAGTTGACCTCCCAGTACGGCAGGAAGCCGAAGATCTCGCGACGCAGGCCGTGCGAGCTGATCGCCGCGTCGGGCGCGGTCGGGACATCGCTCCTCGATCCGGGCTGCCAGGTGGCGTTCGTCGCCTGGACCGGGGCAGGGTCGCCGCTCGGCAGGTCGACCGTCGGGTCGTCGGGGAGATCCGGGTCCTGGCGGGGCGCAGCGCCATCGGTCCGGGCGGCGCGCTGGTCCGTGGGCACCACGCCCTGGCCGCGAATCGCCTTTCCGTCGAGCCGACCCGCGGGAAGTGCCGTCGGGGTCGCGCCGCCGACGGCCCACGCGTCGCCGGGCCGCGGCTCGAAGCCGATCTCCACTCGGTTGCCGGGGGTGAAGGTCGTCTTGTCATGCGCGTGGCGAGCGGCGTCCTCGAAGTGGATCGATGGCAGGAGGCCCGCCGCGGGCGCGGCGTCGCCGCGGGACGTCTCGGAGCCCGCGGATGGACCGGAGCGCGCGGACGGATCGAAGCCGTCGGAGCCGGCGAAGTCGCCCGCTGCCGCGTTGGTGGCGGCGATCTCGATGGCAGCATCGAGCCGGGAGCTCCTCGCGAGCCCGGCCGGCAAGGTCCGGACGGGAGAGACCCGGACCGGCGAGACGGCGGCGGCGGGAGCAGTCGGCTGAGTGCCGAGAAGACGGAGGGTGTTGCTGCCGGCGCTGTCGAGGCCGACCTGGCCAGACAGCACGATCGCGACGATTGCGGCGACGGTCCGAGCACCACGGCGCGTCAGGAAGCGGCGGAATCCGGTTGCCACGATCGTCCCCTTCGCGCGTGCTCCCGTCGCCCCCGGCGACGGCTCCTCGTCCGTGTGGGCGACCGCGGGTCCCCACAGCGGATGCCGACCGTACCGCTGGCCGGGCGCGCCGAACAGTCGACCGATGGTCCTGATCCGGTGTAGTACGGTGGGGTCAGGTGCGGTCCGGGACCGTCACCTCGAAGCTCGGCGGGGGCGCGCCTCGGCGGCGTCCGAGTGGTGCGGTCGACCCGAGGTCAGCTCAGCGGCATCGAGCGGCTCGTGGCCTGCGATCGACCGTCGTAGTCGAGCGCCCACGCCTTGAGGCTCATCGTCCCGGCCGACCCGCCGCTCTTGAGCGTGATCGTCACCCGCTGGGTCCGGCTGTCGACCCTGGTCATCGTGACCGCCCAGGTGGTGAGACCCGGCTGCTTGACGTAGAGGCGGACGTTGCCCTTGAGGGCCTCGGCCGACGTGACGGTGACGGTGAGCGAGTGGCCGCGCCGTGGCGTGGCCGTCGAGGTCGCGATCGCGAACGCATTCATCTCGACCTTGACCGACTGGGCGATCGCGAGGGAGCCGTCCGTCGCGCTGACATGGGAGGTGTAGAGGCCCCGCGGCAGGAGCGCGCCCTCGGCCGTCGTGCCGTCCCAGACCCACGTCTGCGTGCCGGCGCCCAGGGCCGCGTCGGCGAGGTGGGTGATGACCACCTCGTTGGCCGAGTTGCGGATCGTCCAGGTCACGGTCGCCGGCTTCGCGAGGCCGAACGACAGCGTGGTCGTCGGGGCGAACCGATCGAGATCGTGCGGATAGAAGATCTTTGCGGAGGCCGCGACGCCGCGCAGGTAGCCGATCACCCGGACCGGGCGGACCTTGCCGGTGCCGCCGTTGCCGGTCCGGTCGCGGGCGGTGAACCGCAGGAGATACTCGCCGTCGGGGACGTACGCGCCGCCGGTCGCGCGACCGTCCCAGGTCAGGACGTGGTTTCCGGCGACCGAGGTGGACGTCCACGAGCGGACAGTCGCGTTGCTCGCGTCGCTGACCCAGGCCACGATCGAACCCGCCTCGGGGACCGAGACGGTCGTCGCGACGGTGTCGCTGACGGCGTCGCCGTTCGGGCTGAAGACGCTGACCGTGGTGCCGTCCGGGGTCAGCGCGCTGACGCTCGGGCCGATGGTGTCTACGGTCACGGTTCCGCCGCCGGTCGCGACGCCGTTCTGCCATGCGTCGATGCCGCGGGCGGTCCACGTGTAGCTGCCGTCGGCAACCGCGATCCCGTTAACCAGGCCGTCCCACGTGACACTGAAGGTCTGGCCGGAGCCGGTCGTCGTGTCGAGGACCGTTCCGCCCGCGTCCTTGAACTCGACCGTCCAGGCGACGACCTCGGAGAAGATGCCGGTCACGGCCTGCTCCTCGAAGCGGCCGTCGCCGTTCGGCGAGAAGCGTCCGATGCCGGAGTCGATGGCGATCAGGACGGGCGCCCGGCTGTCGCGGGGGGCGAGATCGGCGGCCGAGACGTAGCCGGCGATCGAGCTGTTGTCGAGGCCCGTGACCTGGATGATGGCCGGGCCGGCGGGCGAGGCGGCGACGGCCGTGGCGACCGTCTTGAGGCGCGTCCCCGCAGCCAGAGCAAGGAGGGCGGGCTCACCGGCGGCAGGGGTGGCGCTGGCGAGGAGCGGCGCCTCGGGCGTGACGACGCTGGCCCGACCGGGAACGACCAGGCTGGCCGGGTCGAGCCCGGTGTCACCGACCGCCCTGGAGATCGCGGTCGTCGTCAGGCCGGGCTTCACGACAAGCGATCGGTAGAAGCTGCTCGTCGTGTCGTCGGGATCGGAGTAGGCGGTGTAGCCGGGCGATCGGGTCGACGCGAACGTGGACTCGTGGCTGTGATAGTTCGGGGCGTCGCGCCACAGGTCGAGGACGGTCTGGCCGGTGGTGAAGATGCCGTGCAGGTACCACGGCGGGCCCATGTGGCCATCGGCGAGGACGGCGCGGGCGCCACCTTTGAGGAACCCGGCGGCGTAGTTGTCGATCCGCTGGTGGGCGACCGACACACTCGGTGCCGCTCCCCCGGGCTCGGAGTTGCCCGACGCGTAGCACAGGTTGTGGAGCATGACGATCGCGTTCGGGGCGAGTGCGAGCTGGGCCATGTACGGCTCGCCGTAGTACTTGTTCTCGTAGTCCGACAGCTTGCCGTCGCCGTTGAGATCGGCGTTCAGGCCCATCCCGTCCTTGGTCGTGTAGTTCGGGTCGAACGTGTAGGGGCTGGGCCAGCCGTTGCCGTGGCCGAAGTAGATCAGGACGTTGGCACCCTTGGCCGCCGCCTTGACCTTCGACCACGTCGCGTTCGGGCTGTAGACCTTCGTGACGTTGGAGGTGTACTTGATCGCCTCGCTGTAGGCGGCGTCGGCGTTCGCGCGATAGCCGGCCGTCGCCCCGTGGGTCGCACCCACCACGATCACGACCTTGGCCGTGCTCGTCTGGACCGCGGCCGCGGCTCCGACGACACCGAAGGACGCGACGAGGGCGAGGGACAGGGCCGCGACGAGGTTGCGCAACGCGAGCTCCGGAGCGAGGACGGGCCCGCGGGCGCGCGCTGCCGGCGGGCGGGATGAATGCATCCGAAGCGTCGCGGCTGGAGGCTCGGGAGCCAATCGCGGGATGGTCCCGGCGCTCATGGCCCCTTCGTGCCGGCGGGCGTACGGAACGGGGAGGAGGGGTGCGGTCGGGTGGCGTCGCGGTTCCGGTCCGCGCGATCCCGGGTGGTGCGCCTCGGCACCCGTTCTCGCGAGTGGCCGCTCGCGCAGGGAGCGCCGGGGTGCGCCGGGGTCAGTGGCGGAGGCCCTCCACCAGCTCGGCGAGCGACGGGTTCGCTCGGTCGCGGTCCGACAGGATCGGACGGCCGTCCGCCGTCCCGACCGCCGGCCACGGCACCGCGACCGCCGGGTCGTCCCACGCGAACCCGAGCTCATCTCGGCCGTCGAACTCGTTCGTCACCAGGTAGAGCAGCTCGAGCGGCTCGATCGCCAGGAACCCGTGCGCGACCCCGGTCGGGATCACGACCCACTCGTCCGGCGCGAGCTCGCGGGTCTCGACGCCGGCGGGTCCTCGCCCGGCGACGACGGGCCGGACATCGACGAGGGCGACGAACGCCCGGCCGGCTGCGACGACCCAGTAATCGAGCTGGCGACGGTGGTAGTGGAGGCCGCGGAGGACGCCGGCGGCCGAATTCGACAGGTTGGCCTGGACGAAGGACGGCTGGGGGCCGTCGGAGCCTGCCGGCCCGCCCGTCTCGGCCGGCGTGAGCGCCGGGAACGACGACGCTCGCCACAGTTCGCGGAAGGCGCCGCGGCTG
>JACDAH010000320.1 GCA_013695505.1 Chloroflexota bacterium
GGCCTGATGGGCGTCGTCGCGGATGCGGCACTCGCGGCGGGCGGCGAGGTCGTCGGGATCATCCCGCGCGGGCTCGTCGATCGCGAGCTCGCCCACGAGGGACTCACCGGCCTCGAGGTGGTCGAGACCCTGCACGAACGGAAGGCGCGGATGGCCGAGTTGGCCGACGCGTTCATCGCCCTGCCCGGCGGGCTGGGGACCCTGGAGGAGCTCGCCGAGGTCCTGTCCTGGGCCCAGCTCGAGCTCCACGTCAAGCCGATCGGCCTGCTCGACGTCGGCAACTACTACGCGCCGCTTGAGGCGTTCCTCGATCGGGCGGTCGAGGACGGGTTCATCGCCCCGCACAACCGCCGGCTCCTCCTCCGCGCCGACGACCTTGCAGCGCTGCTTGCCCAGTTCTCGGCGTGGGAGTCGCCGGCCGGACGGTTCGCGCGGCCCGGCCCGGTCGATCCGCCGCGGGGCTAGGAGCCGTCGAATGGGTGGCGTCGCCCGAACGGCTCAGCGCAGCTCCTGGATCCGGATGAGGTTGCCCGCGGGGTCGCGGACGGCGCAGTCGCGAACCCCGTACGGCTGCTCGATTGGCTCCTGGACGACCTCCGCGTCGCTGGCCTGGAGCCGCTCGAAGGTGCCGTCGAGGTCCTTCGTGGCCAGGTTGATGGCGGCGTAGGTTCCCTTGGCCATCATCTCGACGATGGTCCGCCGCTCCTGGTCGGTGATGCCGGGGTCTGCCGCCGGCGGGTGCAGGACGATCGATGTGCCGGGTTGGTCGGCGGGCCCCACGGTGATCCAGCGCATCCCGCGGTACCCGACGTCGTTGCGGACCTCGAAGCCGAGGATGTCGCGGTAGAAGGCCAGGGCCGCGTCCGGGTCGTCGTGCGGGAGGTAGCTCGCGTGAATCGTGATGTCCATGAGTGCTCCATGGCCCTGAGGTTGTGGTGACGCGCCCTGCACGCGGGATCCGTCCGTTCTCGCGGCGATGATCGTCGTCGTCCGGACCGAGGACCCGTGGCCTCAGCTGACGGCCTTCTTCACCAGCACGGCAATCCTTGCCTCGTCGGCGGCGGTCAACTTCAGCAGGGCGAAGGCGGCCGGCCACATGTTGCCGTCATCGAGGTTCGCGGTGTCGCTGAAGCCGAAGGTCGCGTACCTCGACTTGAACTTCTCGGCCGTCTGGAAGAAGCAGACAATTTTTCCATCCTTGGCATAGGCGGGCATCCCGTACCAGGTCTTCGGCGTGAGGTCCGGCGCGCTCGCCTTGACGATCTCGTGGAGTCGCTCGGCCATGGCGCGATCCGACCCGCTCATCTCGGCGATCTTCGCGAGCACCCCGGCTTCGCCGTCGGCCTTCTCCGCGCGCGAGCGGGTAGCCGCCTTCAGCTCCTTGGCGCGCTCCTTGATTGCGTCTCGTTCGTCGTCGGTGAAGGTCTTGGCGGTCTTCTTCGCGTCGGGCATGACAGGGTTCCTCTCTGCGAGATCTGATGATGCTGAGCGTTATCGGTCCTGCAGCAGCCCGAGGACGTTGCCGTCGGGGTCGGTGACGGTGGCCACCAGGCGGCCGCCACCGACGTCGTGCGCGGGCTCCTTCACGGTGGCACCGGCAGCGGTCACCTCGGCCAGCTTCGCCTCGATGTCGGCGACGTGCCAGTAGGCCACTGGCGAGGTCATGGCCTGCGGGCCACCGCCCGGCACCAGCCCGATGTGCTGGCCCTCCGCCTCGAAGCCCACGTAGTAGGGCGCGTCGGCCTGCGGCGCCATGCCGAGCAGGGCCTCGTACACCGGCTTGGCCTTTGCCAGGTCGGACACGGGATGCAGGACGGTCTTGATTCCCTGGGTGGTAGAGCCGGTCATCGGTCACTCCTGACGTCGTGGAACACTTCGACCCGACGGGTCTTGTCGACCCGGCAGGTCTTGTCGAGCTGGTCGGCGAGGCCGACCGTGGTCACACTAGCTGTGGCTCGGGGACCGGCGCTTCTTGATTCCTGACCGGTCTCGTCACCTGCTTGACCACGCACGAGGGCATCCCCGCCGTCGCGCGACCCGTGTGGCGCCGATAGACGCTCGGCGGCACCCCGACCAGCTCGCTGAAGCGCGTGCTGAACGTGCCGAGCGACGAACAGCCGACTTCGAAACAGACCTCGGTGACGCTGAGGTCGCCCCGACGCAGCAGGGCCATCGCGCGCTCGATGCGCCTGGTCATGAGGTAGCCGTACGGCGACTCACCGTACGCGAGCCGGAACTCCCGGCTGAGGTGCCCTGCCGACATGTGCGCCCCGCTGGCGAGCGCCTCGACGTCCAGCGGCTGGGCGTACTCGCGGTCGATCCGGTCGCGGACGCGGCGGAGCCAGGCGAGGTCGCGGAAGTGCTGCGCCGCGGCGGGTGTGCTGGTCACCTGCGAGATCATGCCACGTCGCACGGGCGGTTCCGTTTCCCGCTCCCGGAGCGCGTCATGGCTCAGGGGCCGGCTGAGGCCCTCGGCGTGCCCGGCGATCCCGGGCTCGCGACCGGCCACGTCGGATCGCCGCCCGGCGGCCCGAAGACGACCTTGACGAGGGCCCGGATCCGCGACGGGACCGGCACGAATGTCGAGCCGAACGACGATGGTCCGCCGGCCTTGATCTGCGGCGACCCGAGGACCAGCTTCGTCGTCGACGACCCGCCGATCTGTTCGGCCAGCGCGGCGAGCTGCGGCAGCCGGTCGGCCGGGAGATCCGTCCGGACCGTCGAGCCGACCGCCGCCATCAGCGCCGGGAGGCTGAACAGGACCCCGGCGCTCACGGCCCGGTTGCGGAGCGCGACGAGGACCTCCTGCTGGCGCGCGGCGCGGGTCAGGTCGCTTTCGCCGGCCGACTTCCGGATCCGGGCGTAGGCAAGCGCATCGGCGCCATCGAAGTGATGCGGCCCGGGCTCGACCGACCAGCCGCGCTTGCCGTCGAGGCGGGGATACAACGGGTCATCGAGCGCCTTCTTGACCGTGATGTCGACGCCGCCCACGGCATCGACCATCGAGACGAAGCCGCCGAGGTCGACCGTGGCGTAGTAGTGGATAGGGATCCCGAGCAGAGCGCCGATCGCGTCCTCCAGCGCGCGTACGCCGCCGTGCGGGAAGTCCCCGGGATGACGCTCGGCCCAGCTCATCAGCGAATTGATCTTCGGGCCGAACGTGTCGCCGTTGCCGAGCGGGACGCTCGCCAGATCGCGCGGGATCGACAGCATCGTGACCGTTCGTCCGACCGGGTCGAGCGAGACGACGATCATCGAGTCGGTCAGGGCCTCCGTCCGGCCCGGCGCCGCATCGATGCCGATCAGGAGCACGTTGAGCCGTTCGATGTCGGCCGGTGGCGGAGAGCCCGAAACCGAACGAACGGTCGAGCCGGCGAAGATGTCGCCGAACATCGTCTGGGCTGCCCTGCCGTAGTTCCAGGCCGCGACATGGGGCAGCGCGGTCGCGATCAGCAGGGCGACGAGACCGACGACACCGAGTCGCCCGGGCCGGCCGGGATAGCGCCGGTCCAGGAACGCGTGGAGGACGGCGAGCAGCCGCCAGCCGAGGATGACCACGTTGAGGACGAGCAGGACGCTCAGCATCGACGGGGCGATCATCTTCGCGATCAGCATCGTCGGCCGATCCGATTGGACGACCAGCCACACGATGATCACGAGGACGACCGTCGGGATCGCGAAGGTCAGTGCCGGCCGGAGCCGCCCGTTGAGCGCCTGGCCGATGCCCGGCACGACCGACGACGCGATGGCGGCGAAGAGTCGCCGTCGATCGGTGGGCAAGCTGTCAACCGCCAGCGGTCGGGCCTGGGCGCGCCGCCCGGGTACGGGATCGGGCGCGAGGTCCGGACGGCGAGGGGGTTCGACGTCGACGAAACGGCCGCCCCGATCGGCCCCGATCGACGGGCGGGCCCGAAGAGGCGGCGCGGACGGGTCGCGCACGGATCGCTCGGCCATCGCCG
>JACDAH010000322.1 GCA_013695505.1 Chloroflexota bacterium
GCCTCGCGCCACCGCCTCGGCCTCGCGCCGCGGCCTCGGCATCGCGCCGCGCCGACGGCTCACTGGTCGGAAACGTCTCCGTCATCGGCCCGCCGCTCGCTGCCCTGCGCAGGCGGCGTCCATGACCGATCGGCGTAGCGCTGTTGACGCCGGACGAGGTCGTCGAGCCGATCCTGGTCGAAGCGGGCCAGCTCGAGCTCGCGGGCCCTCTCCTCCGCTTCAATCGTCGCGTGATCGGCCGGACTGGCCGGGCTGGCCGGGCTGGCCGGCGCCTCCTCGTCTTCGCCGGGCGATCGGCCCCCGAAGACCCGCCTGAGGAAGCCCATGTCAGACGATCGGGACCGGGCTCGGCGTATGGCCGCGGACGAATGTCAGGGTCTCGTCCCAGGCGAGCCTGCTCGCGTCGGCGAATTCCTCGGCCTTGCGGTCGAAGAAGCTGTGCGGAGCGCCGTCATACGTCACGACCCGATGCTCGACGCCGGATTTCGTGAGTGCCTCGTCGAACTCGCGGGTGGCCTCGGGCGAGGTCGCGCCGTCAGCCCCGCCGAACAGGGCCAAAATCGGATTGGTCATCCGGTCGGCCACGTCGGCGGGCGCAGGGGTTCCGCCTCGGCCCGGCCCGACCGGGAAGCCGTAGAACCCGATCGAGCCGGCGAGGTCCAGCCCGAGGGTCGCGCTCAGAAAGGCAATCCGGCCGCCGAAGCAGAATCCGACGGTGAACAGCGCGCCGACCCGTCCCTCGTCGTGCATCCGGAGATGGCGGGTCGCGGCGGTGATGTCGGCCTGGAGGTTCGGCCACGTGACCTGCTCCACGTGCGGCTTGTAGTCGAAGGCATCGCCGCGCTCGCCGACGCCGGCCGTTCGCCCGAAGTAGTCGATCGCGAGTGCGTCCACGCCGTTCTCGGCGAAGCGCAGGGCCAGCTCCTCGTAGAACGGATGCAGCCCGCGCACATCGGGGAGGATCACGATCCCCGCCCCGGTCGCGCTCGTCGCTCGGGCGCGGAATGCCCTGAGCTGCGTGCCGTCGCCAGATTCGAGGGTCAGATCGGACGAGTCGAGGGCGCCACCCGCGATCGGCACGATCGGCGGCCGCGAGTCGAGATCGAAGCACATGGCAGGCTCTCCTTCGGGTCGAATCAAGGCTACTGCGGGACGGGGAACCGCGAGTTGAGCGGGCGGTGACCAGCTGGATGCCGTCCGGTGACCCGGCGATGATCAACCGTGAAGGAGTTCCGCTCATGCTCCAGTCATGGACCGCCCCCGGATCGGTCGGGTCATTCGGGCGCTGCGGATCCGACGTCGATGGACCCAGGCGGAGCTCGGGATGCGAGCAGGCGTCTCCCGTTCGACGATCTCGCGGATCGAGAGCGGACGGTTCGGAAGGGTGGCGATCGACGGTCTCGAACGAGTCCTCGACGCCCTCGACGCGCGCCTTGAGCTCGACGTCCGCTGGCGTGGCGCGGCGCTCGATCGCCTGGTCGATGAACGCCATGCAACGATCATCGATGCCAGCGTCTGGTGGGTGGTGGGTGACGGCTGGGAAGCGGTCGTCGAGGCGTCGTTCTCACTCTGGGGCGAGCGCGGATCGATCGACGTGTTCGCCCGCCACCCGACCGGCGCGCTCCTGGTGATCGAGGTGAAAGCGTCGATCGGCGACGTCAACCAGACCATCATCGGGCTGGATCGCAAGGCCCGCCTCGCGCCGCAGATTGCCAGGGAGCGGGGGTGGCCACTCGGGCCCGTGGCCCGGATCCTGGTCGTCGGCGAAGGAACGACCTCGCGATCCCGGATCCACCGGCACGAGACCGCGTTCCGGACCGCGCTGCCGGCGACCACCTCCGCCTGCCGAGCGTGGGTCCGATCGCCGGTCGGGCCGCCGCCGGCGGGGATCGTCTTCCTCGCCTCACTGAATTCCCACCCGATGAACACCGCGCGAGGCCGCGCACCACGTTCGGCCGGCCCAGGTCAAGCTCCGAGCACGCCCGACCTTTCGAGCCGATCACCACGGGCACCGATTGCCCATGGAGTGCGCAATCGGGGGTAAATGCTCGCAGGGAGTTCACCGGGTGAGAAATCGGGGGTTCGCGTGTCGACGCATGGACGCGAC
>JACDAH010000336.1 GCA_013695505.1 Chloroflexota bacterium
GGCCTGATCGATCCGCGCCAGCGTCCGCTCCCGACCGAGCGCGACGAGGGTGTCGAACAGCGGCGGGGTCGCGGTCCGGCCGGTCGTGGCCACGCGGATCGCCATGAACAGGTCGCCGGCCTTCCAGCCGCGCGCCTCGACGAGCTCGCGGAGCGGCGGCTCGAGCTCATCCGCCTCCCAGGTGACCGTGTCGTGACGGGCGAGGATGTCGCGTGCAGCGGCGAGCCCGTCGCGGGTCGTGGACGCGTCCCAGCGCTTCGGCACGACGAGGGCCGGATCGAGCCCGAGATCGTCCGTCCACAGGAACCCGACGAGGTCGACGACGGCGCCGAGGGTCGGCAGGCGCTCCTGCACGACCGGGAGCAGGGCCCGGACGTCCTCGTCGCTCGGCAGGCGGCTGATCCGCCCGTCGTCGAGCGCCGCCTGGAGGTACGGCCGCAGGCGATCGATCAGGTCATCGGGCTCGAGCCGCCGGATCCACTGGCCGTTGAGCCACTCGAGCCGGCCGCGATCGAACCGGGCGCCACCCTTCTGGACCTTGTCGATATCGAAACGCTCGACGATCTCGTCTACCGAGAGCACGTCCTCCTCGGTGCCCGGGCTCCAGCCGAGATAGGCGAAGTAGTTCATCAGGCCTTCGCGGATGAAGCCCTGGGCGCGGTAGTCGTCGACCGCGGTCTGGCTCTTGCGCTTGCTCATCTTCGTCCCGTCCGGGTTGAGGATGAGCGGCAGGTGGCCGAAGACCGGGATCGGGTAGCCGAGCGCCTCGAGCATCAGGATCTGCTTCGGCGTATTGCTGACATGGTCCTCGCCGCGGATCACGTGGCTGATCGCCATCGCCGAGTCGTCGACCACGACCGTGAAGTTGTAGAGCGGCGTCCCGTCGCCCCGGACGATCACGAAGTCGCCGCCGAGATTCGTCGTGTCGATCTCGATCCGGTCGCGGACCATGTCGTTCCAGCCGACGATCCCGGGCCGGACGCGGAACCGGATCGCCGGCGGACGACCTGTCGTCGCGAGCCGGGCCGACCGCTCGTCCGCGGTCAGCGCCGTGCACCGTCCGACATAGCGCGGCGGGAGCTTGGCGGCCTCCTGGGCCTTGCGGTCGGCGTCGAGCTCGTCGGGCGTGCAGTAGCACGGGTAGGCCAGATCGGCCGCGAGAAGGCGATCCGAGGCCTCCCGGTACGAGTCCAGTCGGAGCATCTGGCGGTACGGGGCGTACGGCCCAATGTCGCCGCCGCCCGCTGTGTCCGGCCCCTCGTCCCAGGTGATCCCGAGCCAGTGAAGGCCGTCAATGATGTCCCGCTCGAACTCAGGCGTGCCGCGGGCGACGTCCGTGTCCTCCAGCCGGAAGATGAAGGTCCCGCCGACGTGCCGGGCGTACAGGAAGTTGAAGAGCGCCGTCCGTGCGGTGCCGATGTGGAGCAGGCCGGTCGGGCTTGGGGCGATCCGGACACGGATCGTGGGGTCAGGCATGGACGAGAGCGTAGCAGCGGCGGATGACTCAAACCGCGGGGGCAGACTCCGCGAGCCCGGCGAGGGCCGCAAGGGACGCCTCGAACGATTTCCCGATCGGGTTCGGTGTCATCACCCTGAGCATGAACGTGTTCAGCAAGCTGCCGGGATCGGCCAGGAGGCGATCGGTGACGGACCAGCCGCTCATGTGAGGGTCGCTTTCTCCGGCGACGGGTGGCCGGTTGGTACCCGATGGAACAGCGCCGGATCTGCGTCGCCTGGCAGGACATGGACCAGGGCGGCCGGCCGAAGGCCGAGCGTGGCCCGGCCGCGGGGTCCCTCGAGGGTGAGCGAATCCAGGGACTCGGAGTTGGCCAGGACGCTGACCGCGGCGCCCGGTGTGAGGGCCCTGGCCTCGAGGTATGAGAGGAGCCCGGCGTCCTCCTCGGCCTCCTCGGTGATCCGATAGATCGTTGCCCGTTGGCCGGCCTCGATCTCGCTCAACGGCGTGCCCTTCGGCCGCTGGCGGGCGGTCTCGGCATCGATCGGGTTGCCGTGGGGACAAGTCGGCGGGTGGCCGAGCATCTCGTCGAGACGGGCCTCGACCCGCGGCGACAAAGCGCCCTGGAGCCGCGCCGCCTCCTCGTCCGATTCTGCCCAGCCGAGCCCGATCACCGACGTCAGGAGCCATTCGAGCAGGGCGTGGCGTCGAAAGATCCCGTCAGCCGCGGCACGGCCCGCGGTCGTCAGCAGGAGGTCGCGGCCATCGGCCTGGCGGACGAGGCCGTCGGAGACGAGTCGCCGGAACATCTCGCTGGCCGCCTGGGTCGACACCCCGAGATGGCGCGCCACCTGGGCCGCCCGGACGTGGGTCCCGTCGCCGGCCATCACGCGCAGCGCCAGCAGGTACTCCTGGGCAGCATTCGAGAGTTCCTTGGCGTCGTGACGGCGATTCACCCGGTCATGGTACGCGGCGCCGACCGGCGATCAGCCGGCTCCGCGCGGATTGAGACGCGGTGCGACGAGGGCATAGGTCACCCCGCCGAGGTACGCGATCGCGAGGATCGTGAGGAGGAGCGGCCCGCTCTGGTCGCGGACGTTGGA
>JACDAH010000365.1 GCA_013695505.1 Chloroflexota bacterium
CCCGCTCCGGCCGCTCATGGCCCTCGAGCCACGCGCCGATCTCCGTGACGGCGATCCGCGCCGCGGCGTCCGCCGGGTACCCGTAGATCCCGGTCGAGATCGCCGGGAACGCGACGGTGCGCGCGTCGGCCTTCTCGGCAAGGGCGAGCGCCGACCGATAGCATCGGGCGAGGGTTTCCGGTTCCCCATGCTCGCCATCGCGCCAGACCGGGCCGACCGTATGAATGACGTGGCGGGCGCGGAGCCGGTGGCCGGTCGTGATCCGCGCGTCGCCCGGTCGGCACGGGGCCAGTCGCCTCGCTTCGAGCGCGAGCTCCGGGCCGGCAGCTCGATGGATGGCGCCGTCGACGCCCCCGCCGCCCTGGAGGGAGCTGTTGGCTGCGTTGCCGATCACGTCGACGTCCAGGTCGACGATCGAGCCCACGACCACCGACATCCGCGACATGGCGTCGAAACGCGCCGCCTGAATCGACGTCCGATCGGGATCGCCGTCGGCCATGATCTCTCCTTGGGACAAACAACTCCCGTACGATACGCGGGCCATGACCGACTCACCCCCGCTGGATCGGGCCGCGACCGACGTGCCCATCGATCCGCTCGCGACGCCCTACCGGACACACACCTGTGGCGCCCTGCGCGCCTCAGACGCGGGCACGACGGCTCGTCTGTCGGGTTGGGTCAACCGACGGCGTGACCAGGGCGGGCTGATCTTCCTCGACCTGCGCGATCGGCACGGCATCACCCAGGTGGTCATCGACCGGGCCGACGCGCCGGACGCTCACGACACGGCCAGCCGCGTCCGGAACGAGTACGTCATCACCGTCGAGGGCACCGTGGCGCGGCGGATCGCTGGCACGGAGAACGCGAAGATCGCCACCGGCGCGATCGAGCTCCAGACCCGGTCGGCGACCATCCTGTCGGAGGCGAAGACGCCGCCGTTCTACATCAACGATCCGGATGCAACAGTCGACGAGGCCCTTCGTCTCCGCTATCGCTACCTCGACATCCGGCGCGAGCCCATGGCCAGCCGTCTCCTGCTCCGGAGCCGGCTCGTCCAGGCCATCCGCGAGATCCACCACGATCACGGCTTTGTCGAGGTCGAGACGCCGAACCTGATCAAGTCGACGCCCGAGGGCGCGCGGGACTTCATCGTGCCGTCCCGTCTTCAGCCCGGTTCGGTCTACGCTCTGCCGCAGAGCCCCCAGCAGCTCAAGCAGCTCCTGATGGTCGCCGGCATCGACCGCTACTTCCAGATTGCCCGCTGCTTCCGCGACGAGGACCTTCGCGGCGATCGGCAGCCCGAGTTCACCCAGCTCGACCTCGAGATGAGCTTTGTCGACGAGGACGCCGTGATGGCGTTTGTCGAGCACATGGTGATCGAGGTCTGCCGGCGGACGACGCCCGAGCGGCCGATCCAGGAGGAGCCGTTCCCGCGGTTCACCTACGACGAGGCGATCGAGCGCTTCGGGAGCGACAAGCCGGATCTCCGGTTCGCGATGGAGCTCGTCGACCTGGCGTCGTTGTGGACCGCCGCTCCGTCCGGCTTCCGCGTCTTCGACGAGACGCTCGCCTCCGAAGGCCGGGTCATGGCGATCGTGGCGCCGGGGCTCGGTGGGGCGTCGCGCAAGGAGCTCGACGAGCTGACCGAGCGGGCGAAGCGGTTCGGGGCAAAGGGCCTCGTCTGGCTGGCGATTGACGATACCGGCGCGGTCCGGAGCTCGATCCTGAAGTTCCTCGGGGACGCTGGCGCGGAGCGGATCGTCGCCCATACGGGTGCGTCGCCCGGGGACCTCGTCCTCGTCATCGCGGACGCCCCGGACGTGACCGCTGACGTCCTCGGCCGTCTCGGGGACGAGCTCGGCTCGCGTCTGGGTCTCGCGGACCCGAACGTCCTCTCGTTCTGCTGGATCAACCGCTTCCCGATGTACAAGTGGGACGCCGAGCACGAGCGCTGGGACGCGACGCACAACCCGTTCAGCGGCGTCCTGGCGGAGGACGAGGAGCTCCTGACCACGATCGATGGCGACCCGTCCCGGTTGTCGCCGAAGGATCCGGCGGGGCGGGCCCGGGCGATGCAGTACGACATCGCGCTCAACGGCTGGGAGCTTGGTGGCGGCTCCGTCCGGATCCACCGCCGCGACCTGCTCGCGCGGAGCTTCGCGCTCCAGGGTCAGACCGACGAGGGGATGAAGGAGAAGTTCGGCGCGGTCCTCGAGGCGTTCGAGTATGGCCCGCCGCCGCACGGCGGGATCGCCCTCGGGATCGACCGCTGGGCGGCGCTCCTGTCCCACCAGACGAACATCCGCGAGGTCATGGCCTTCCCGAAGACGCAGTCGGGTGGCGACCTCATGCTCGAGGCTCCCTCGCCGCCCGAGGAGACCCAGTTCGCCGAGCTCGGCCTGCGCTTCGTCGGCCTGCCCGGCCGACCGGCGCCGCAGCCTGTCGAGTAGGGCGATGGCCCTGGCGGTCGAGGTCGGTCGGCTGACGGGGGAGAACCTGCCGGCACTGACGGTCGAGATCGATCGGGCCCGGGCGGCCGGCGAACTCCGCGCGTCGGCTGACGCCGACGCCGAGTACTTCCTGAAGTCGTTCGCAGTCGATCCGACGATCGTGACCGGCGCTTTCGCCGGCGACGAGCTCATCGGATTCATTTCGCCCGAGTTCAAGGCCATTGCCGTCCGGCCGGATCGACGCCACCAAGGCGTCGGCCGGGTGCTCGCCGGGGCCGCCGTGGATGGTGAGCGCCTGCGCGGGCGGCCGGACGTCATCCTCGGCGTCCTGCCCGATGACGCACGCGGGCTCGCGTTCCTCGGCGCGACCGGGTTCGCTTTCCATTCGACCCTCTGGGACCTCGATCTGCCGCACGACAGTGCGGTCCCGGAGCCGATCTGGCCGGCCGGCTTGATTCAGCGCCCATTCGATCGAGACCGCGACGTCGAGCCGTGGATCGCCCTCTTCAACGTCGCATTCGCCGACCACGCCACCCCGCTCCAGCTCGACGCGTCCTTCATCGTCGCGGGACTCGACGATCCGGCGATCGTCGACGACGACACCGCGATCGTCGAGGACGAGGCCAGCGGCGAGCTCGTCGCGTTCTGTGCCACGTCCCCGATCCGCCGCGACGGTGTCGTTCAGCCGCATGGAGAGATCTGGACGATCGGGGTCCGCCCCGATCGACAGGGTGCGGGCCTCGGCCGCCAGCTCCTCCGCTGGGGCGCCGGATATCTCCGCTCGCTCGGCGTGCCCGACGTGTCCCTCTCGGTCAACGGTCGGAACGAGCGCGCACTGGGCCTGTACGAGAGCGAGGGATATGTCCGGGGTCGGACGCGGGAGCGCTGGGCGCGCTCAACCGCAACGGGCATCGAGCGATGACCGACGCGCCGGATTCGGGGCTGCCAGGGCCGCTCGCGTCGATCGCCGCCCGGCCCCGTCTGGCGGCGCTGCTCGGGGCGATGTGCATCGCGTTCAGCGGCATCTTCTACCGCTGGGCCGAGGTCTCGCCGTCGACCGGGACCGTGTTCCGGGCACTGTTCGGCCTGCCCCTGCTTGGGCTCGTCGCCTGGCTCGAGCACCGCCGCAACGGTGGCCTGCCGACGCGGACCGTCCGGCTTGCGCTCCTTGCCGGCGCGTTCTTCGCCGGCGACCTGCTGTTCTGGCACCACGCAATCGAGTACGTCGGGGCTGGCCTCGCGACCGTTCTCGGAAACCTCCAGGTACTCGTGG
>JACDAH010000374.1 GCA_013695505.1 Chloroflexota bacterium
GCGCCCTCCCGTGAGGCGGTCGCTGCGGCACTCACAGCCTCCCGCGGGCCGATCGAGCAGCGGCCACCGGCCTACAGCGCGATCAAGGTCGCCGGCCGGCGCGCCTATGCGATGGCCCGAGCCGGCGAGAGCGTCGAGCTGGCGCCGCGCTCGGTGACGATCCACGCCCTCGATCTCATCTCCTGGGACGACGCCACGCCCGGCGAGCCGATCGCGATTCTCGATGTCGAGTGCTCGGCCGGGACGTACATCCGCTCCCTGGCGCGCGACCTCGGGGCGGCGGTCGGGTCGGCCGCCTACCTCGGCGCCCTGACGCGCACGGCAAGCGGGCCGTTCGAGATCGGGGCGGCGATCGAGCTCGAGGCCATCCGGGCGGCCGCCAGCGATGGGCCGGCCTCGGTCGCCGGCCTGCTCCTGCCGATCGACGCCGGGCTCGAGCTGCCGACGGTGGCTGTGCCCGATTCGGCCCTCGTGCCGATCGGGCGAGGCCAGGCGATCGGCGTGCCGCCGGGGACGGGACCGCTCGATGCGGACCTGCCGATCCGGCTGGTCGACGGGAACGGACGTCTCCTGGCGATCGCCCGCCTCGTCGCGACCAAGCTCGCCCCGGACAAGGTCCTGTTCGACGCCCCATCGGGCGACCAGCCTGCCTGACCCGATGCGTCAGGTGACCGGGCGAAGGAACCTCGAGGCGCCCGATGGGCCGCTGTTCATGGCCGTCGGGGTGTTCGATGGGCTGCATCGGGGTCATGCCTGGCTGCTGGACCACCTCGTCCGCGAGGCTCGGTCTCGCGGCGCGAGGCCTGCTGTGATGACGTTCGATGCGCACCCCGACGCCGTGCTCCTCGGCCACGCGCCGCCGTTGCTGATGGATTCGGGAGAGCGGTTGGAGCGCCTCGGCGCCGCGGGCGTCGAAGTGGTCGTGGTCGAACATTTCGACGACGTCCTGCGGACGACACCGTACGACGTCTTCGTGCGGGGGATCTCGGCCCGCTGCCGGCTCGCTGGGATCGCGATGACGCCGGACGCATCTTTCGGGCACGAGCGGGCGGGGACGCCCGAGACGTTGGCCGCGCTGGGTCGCGCCGACGCATTCGAAGTCGTCGTCGTGCCGCCGTTCGCCCTCGACGGCCGCGAGGTTCGCTCGTCCGACATCCGGGCGGCGATCGCGGCGGGCGACCTGGCCACCGCCGAGCGGCTGCTCGGGCGGCCCTATGCGATCAGCGGCGAGCTCGACGGGACGGGTCGGCTGACTGCCCCGCTGCCGGTCGCAGTGCCACCGCAGGGCCGATACCGCGTCCGGGTGACGGTGGGCATCGGGGCCCTCGAAATCGTCGTGGCGACCCTGCAGGTGCAGCCGGACGCTCGCTTGCGGCTTTACGGCTTGCCGATGGGTGCTGCGTCGACCATCAGGATCGAGATCACCGGCCCGGCCGGATGAGCTGGGGCGTCAGTGCCGGTCGGGAGGAGCCGGTATCTGGTCATTCGCGAGACGTGAGCTCGCGGCAACGGTCGCCTCAGCGGCCACCTCGTGCCACGTCTCCGAGCTGCATTCGGATGCGACCCCCAAACGGCCGCGGCGGATTTGCTCGCTCGAGGGCTGACTGCTACCCTTCGCCGGTCATCAGAAGTACAGCAACGATAGAAGATCGTGTTCGGAGGAACGAGTGCCGCTCGCGCGGGAACAGAAGCAGGAGATCATGACCGGGTATGCCACCAAGGAAGGTGACACCGGATCGCCGGAGGTCCAGATCGCGCTCTTGACAGAGCGGATCCGGAGCCTGACCGACCATCTCCGCGGCTTCCCCAAGGACAACCATTCGCGTCGCGGCCTCCTCAAGCTCGTCGGCCAGCGTCGTCGCCTTCTTGCCTATCTGATCAAGAAGGACAACACGCGATACCGCGCCGTCATCGGACGGCTCGGACTGCGCCGCTAGCGTCAAGCACGGAACCCCGGAGGGATTCGGGGTAGTTGACCCCGGACATTCCGGGCCGTTGCCATCGACGCTCAGCCAGGCAAAGCACGGCTGACCTGCCCACAGGTCGCAACCCTCCTCCACGACCAAGGAGGAACATTCCCTTGTCTCAGACATTCGAGACACAGATCGGTGGTCGCACGCTGACCATGGAGACGGGCAAGCTCGCCCGTCTCGCCGGCGGCGCCGTCACCGTTCGCTACGGCGACACCTACATTCTCGGCACGGCCAACCGCTCTGATCCGCGGCCGGGTCTCGACTTCTTCCCGCTCACCGTCGAGTTCGAGGAGCGGATGTATGCGGCCGGCAAGATCCCCGGCGGCTTCATCAAGCGTGAGGCGCGCGCCTCGGAGGCGGCGACCCTGGCGGCCCGCCTGACCGACCGCCCGATCCGGCCGCTGTTCCCCGAGGGCTACAAGGACGACATCCAGCTCGTCATCACCGTCCTCTCGACGGACCAGGAGAACGAGCCCGACGTCCTCGGCACGATCGCCGCGTCCGCCGCGCTGACGATCAGCGAGATCCCGTTCGCCGGGCCTGTCGGCGCCGTCCGGATCGGCCGGATCGGTGGCGAGTTCGTCGTCAACCCGACGTTCAGTGAGCTGGCCGACTCGGAGCTCGACTTGATCGTGTCCGGCACTCGCGACGCGATCATGATGGTCGAGGCCGGCGCCAAGCTCCTGCCCGAGGACGTCATGGCCGAGGCCATCCTCTTCGGCCACCGCGCCCTGCAGCCGCTCATCGACATCCAGGAGCAGCTCCGCGAGGCCGTCGGCAAGCCCAAGCGCGCGCCGTACCTCGAGCCCGGCACCGGCTCGGTCCTCGACTTCGTCGCCGCCGTCGACGCCAAGCGCGAGTTCGCGATCGTCGACGTCGAGACGACCGGCACCGACCCCAAGATGTCGGATCTCCTCGAGATCGGCGTCGTGAAGGTCAAGGGCGGCAAGATCAGCGATCGCTGGTCGACGTTCGTCAAGCCGTCGCAGCCGATCCCCGGCAACCAGATCCACGGGATCACCGACAAGGACGTCGCCAAGGCGCCGTCGCCGGCCGACGCCGCCAAGCAGGCCGTCGACTTCATCGGCGACGCGCTCGTCGTCGGTCACAGCGTGATCTTCGATCTCGGCTTCCTCGAGGAGGCCGGCGGCGACGCCGCCCACTTCGATCAGGGCCGCTACCTCGACACCCTGACGATCGCCCGCGAGGGCTACCCCGACCTCCAGAACTACAAGCTGGACACCCTGGCGAACGTCTTCGGGGTCGACCTGACCCAGAACCACCGCGCCCTTCCCGACGCGGAGGCCACGGCCAACCTGCTCCTCCGCTTCGCCTCCGACCTGCCCGGCCGGATCGCGACCCTCAAGAGCGACATCTCCGACAGCGTCCGGACCAACCGGAGCTCGAAGGACGAGGCCAAGACCAAGCTCGAGGCGGCCCGCCGCAAGGCCCGCGTCAGCAAGAACCTCTACAACCTCGTCTTCAAGAAGACCTGCCGCACGCTGGCCCTCGACGAGGGCATCCGGATGGATGGTCGCGGGACGACCGAGCTTCGCCAGATCTCGGTCGAGGTCGGCATCCTGCCGCGAGCCCACGGCTCGGGCCTGTTCACCCGCGGCGAGACCCAGGTGATGACGATCGCCACGCTCGGCTCGTCCTCGGACGTCCAGCGGATCGACACGATCAGCCCCAGGACCGAGAAGAAGTACATCCATCACTACAACTTCCCGCCCTATTCCACGGGCGAGAACAAGCCGATGCGTGGCCCCAGCCGGCGTGACATCGGCCACGGCAACCTCGCCGAGCGGGCGCTCATCCCGGTGCTCCCGCCGCACGACGAGTTCCCGTACGTGATCCGACTCGTGTCTGAGTGCATGTCCTCGAACGGCTCGACCTCGATGGCCTCGACCTGCGGTTCGACCCTCGCCCTGATGGACGCCGGTGTGCCGATCTCGGCGCCGGTCGCCGGCGCGGCGATGGGCCTGATCAGCGAGCCCGACGGCCGGTTCGTGGTCCTGACTGACATCCTCGGCAAGGAGGACTCGGTCGGTGACATGGACTTCAAGGTCACCGGCACCCGCGACGGGATCACCGCCCTCCAGATGGACATCAAGGTCCAGGGCATCAACGAGGCGATCATCCGCGATGGCCTCAAGCAGGCCCTGGCGGCTCGCCTCGAGATCCTCGAGAAGATGACCGAGATCATGCCCGCCGCCCGTGGCGAGATGAGCGACTTTGCGCCGCGCATCACCACGATCAAGATCAACCCGGAGAAGATCCGGGAGATCATCGGCAAGGGCGGATCGATGATCCGCAAGATTCAGGAAGAGACGTCGACCGAGATCAACGTCGAGGACGACGGCACCGTCGAGATTGCGG
>JACDAH010000402.1 GCA_013695505.1 Chloroflexota bacterium
GGGCGCGAGGCGGTCCGGGCCGTCGTCGCACGGGCCGTTGTCGGTCGCGAGGGCCCGGCCGACGGAGTCACCGGCGGATCGCGAAGTACCCGCGATCGCCTCGCCGACCGCGACCAGCCAGCGCCCGAGCCTGATGCGGCGGGAGGGCACCAGCTCGATCCGGTGGCCGGTGGCGTCGGTTTGGATCGCGGCGTACTCGCGGGCGTGGTCTCGAGCCCGCTCGGCGCGGATCGCCGCACCCTCGCGCTCGAGCTCGGCGATGTGGTCGGCCACGATGGCCCGCTGGATTTCGCTCATGTCGCTCATCCTCTCTCCCCGATTTCGTTGTTGTTTCCATCTGACTGCTGTTCGATGTTCATCTAACTCGAACGCCGAAGTATGGGCCGCGGTTCAGCCGCGGCCCGTTGCCCAGGACGGGCCGCTCAGGCCATGAGGAACCGTTTGATCTCGGCCGACGCGTCGCCCAGTCGGTTGCGGCGGAGGCTGTAGTACATGACGGTCCCGGCATCGGTGATCGTCACGAGGCCGGCCGCGCGGAGCTGGATCATGTGGTGCTTGATCGTGGGCTTGGAGAGGTCCAGTTGCTGGGCGATCTCCGTGAGGTAGAGGTCGCGTGAGGCAAGCAGCTTCAGGATCCGGAGCCGCGTCTCGTCACCGAGCGCCCGGTGGAGCCGGACCAGCGACAGCGGCGGGGTGAGGGCATCCGACGGGCCGAGCGCGCTGTCCGCGACCGGGTAGCCGAAGAACCGCCAGTCGCGGGCCGACATCAGGAAGTTGTACGGTCGCGAGAAGTACGACGGGCCGAGGATGACCCGCGAGATCCCCGGCTCGGGCAGGTAGCGAACGCCACCGGTGGTCGTCTCGATGAGCTCGGCCGGGGCCAGTCGCTCGCGGTCGCCGGCGCGCTCGTCGTAGTCACGTTCGAGGATGGCCCGGACTCGGTCCTCGATCGCCGAGAATGGGACCTGCCACGCCCGCAGCACCGCGAGGATCCGCTCCTTGGCGACGGTCGGGTCGCGGAGCAGGTCGATCCGGCCCTTGCGGTTCCAGTCGGGCAGCTTCTCTGCGAGGATCGGAAGCGCCGCGGTGTCGCCTGCGATCGCCCGGTCCAGGAGGTCGCCGAGGTCGCGATCATGGCCGTCCTCGGCGAAGAGGGCGCCGACCAGGTCGGCCGGCTCGGTCGCCTCGACGAGGGCCACCATGTCGGCCGAGGTCCGGGCATCGGGCTGGTCCACGAGCAGGACGCCGGCGTGGATCGCGAGCTCGCTCTCGAACAGGTCGTCGATGCCCTTCTGGACGTCCGCCGACAGGGCACGTCGCGACTCGGTCAGCCAGGCCCGGTCCGCGGCCGGCAGGTCGTCGGTCGAGCCGGCGTCGCCGGACAGAGAGAAGACGAAGTCGTACGCGGTCCGAACGTCCCAGTCGATCCGATACGAGGAGCCGCCCCGGGTCAGGTCACGAACGATCGCCCGTTGCGGCGAGTCGATGGATCGCCCCAGCGGTCGCCTCGTTGTCGGTCGTGCTGCCATCGGCGTTCAGTTGCTCCTAACTCGTGTTAGATGGAAACCTAACGCCACCTGCACTCCAATGTCAAGCGACGGCACCGCCAGCGGGGTCATCGACCGCGTCCCGCACCGCACTGTCGTTCAGGAGGCGCACCGAACGCCGACGAACGCCCCGCCGGCCGGTGCACCCTACAATCGGGCGTCCACCCCCGCGAGGAGTCGCCCGCTTCATGCCGACCCAGCCGACCGTGTCCTTTACCGACGGGCGCCTCGCGAATGGCCTGCGCCTGATCATCGCCGTCGATCGGCTGGCCCCGGTCGTCGCGGTCAACCTCTGGTACGACGTCGGCTCGAAGCACGAGGTCAAGGGAAAGACCGGGTTCGCCCACCTGTTCGAGCACGTGATGTTCCAGGGCTCGCGGAACGTGAGCAAGGCCGAGCACATGTCCCTCGTCCAGGCCGCCGGCGGGACGATGAACGGCAGCACCTGGCTCGACCGCACGAACTACTACGAGACCCTTCCGTCGCACCAGGCTGAGATCGCGCTGTGGCTCGAGGCCGACCGGATGGGGACCCTCCTTGACGCGCTCAACCAAGAGAACCTCGACAACCAGCGCGAGGTCGTGAAGAACGAGAAGCGCTGGTCGTATGACAATCGCCCGTACGGGTCCTGGTACGAGAAGGTCCAGGGCCATCTCTTCCCACCCGAGCATCCGTACCACCACACGACGATCGGGTCGATGGAGGACCTCGACGCCGCCTCGATCGAGGACGTGAGCGCCTTCTTCCGGACTTATTACGCCCCGAACAACGCGGTCCTGTCGGTCGTCGGCGACGTCGATCCGGACGAGATCCGGCGCTGGACCGAGCGGTACTTCGGCGGGATCCCGGCCAACCCGGCGATCCCCGCCCTCGGCGACCTGTCGCTGCCCCCGATCCTCGGCGGCGAGGTCCGCGAGACCGTCCACGACAAGGTCCCGCTGCCGCGGGTCTACGTCGGGTTCCGGGCCCCGGTCTTCGGCGATCCTCGTCTCGACGCTCTCGATATCGCGGCCCAGGTCCTCGCCGGCGGCAAGGGATCGCGACTCCATCGTCGTCTCGTCCGGGACGAGCGGATCGCTCAGGACGTGGCCCTGGTCCCGCTCGGCTT
>JACDAH010000405.1 GCA_013695505.1 Chloroflexota bacterium
GGGCGGGTTGGGGATCTTCGCGGAGTCGAACAGGAGGCCGAACTGGTCACGAAAGAATGGAGTCGCCTGGCCCTTCGTCTGGAGCCCGAACGCCTCCTTCAAGTCATTCGGTTCGATGAAGGCGAGACTCGGGATCTGGGCCGCATGGTCCGTCAGCGGCTCGAATGCGAGCCCGGCCTTGAGCATGTTGCCGAGGACGTCGGGCTTGAGCAGCACGAGATCGACGTCGGCGTCGCCTCCCTTCTGCGCCTCGAGTCGCGTCTGAAGCTCGGCCCCCGCACCGGGCACGTACTTGACCTCGATCCCGAGTTCAGTGCTCGCCCCAGGCAGGATCGAGCCGAAGAACTTCTGGAAGTTGGCGCCACCGGCGGTGTCCGCGAAGGTCATCGATCCGCCGCTGCCCGGCGGGCCTCCGGACGACGATGTCCCGGCACCCGTGGACGCCCCAGGGCTCGAACAGGCCGCCGCAACGACAGCGGCCAGCGCACAGACGGTCATCAGCTTCCGCATTGGTCCTCTCCTCCGGTGATCAGGACAGACACTCGATCGCTTCGGAACATTGTTGCCCACTCGTATCGTTGTTGGCAATACCCTTCCCGGTTCGGTAGGATGCGGCGATGGGACGAGTCGGCGATGCCTCTGGCCGATCTGGCGGCGACGTGCGCTGGCCGTTCGTCGTCGCCTGCGATTGGAACGGGACGCTGGTCGATGATGGAGACCGAGTCTGGGAGGCGGCGGGCGCCGTTCTGAGCCGCCTCCGACTCCCGTCCCCGGGGCGTGTCGAATTCTTCGAAGCCTGGTGCCTTCCGCTGACCAGACTGTTCGAGGAACTCGGGGTCCCGAGATCCCAGCTCGGCGGCGCGGTTCGCCACTGGAATGACGAGGTGAGCGCCCGTGACGCGTCCCTCGCCTGGGGTGTTCGCGAGATGGTCGAAGGCGTCCGCTCGCTGGGCGCCGGTGTCGGCATCGTGAGCGCCGCGGCCGTCAAGGTGATCGAACGCGATCTGGCGCGCCTGACGCTGACCGGCCTTCTCGACTTCGTCGTTGGCGACGCTGAACCCAAGCGAGCGGCGCTCCGGTCCCTCAAGCCTGATCAACCGGGCCAGGTGGCCTACGTCGGGGACACCGAGTACGACATCATCGAGGCCCGCGCGGCGGGGGTGTGGGCGATCGGATATGGCGGTGGATATCGACCGGGCGCGGCACTCGCCGCGGCCGGGGCCGATCATGTCATCGACCGGCTCGATCTCCTCCCGGCGCTCGTCCGGCGACTCGACGGGTCCGTCCCGTCGCGAAGCGGTGCGATGCGATGACCTCAGTCGCGGCATCAAGGGCCGTGCGGGCAGATGGCTGGGACCGCATCGCAACCGCGACGTAGACGGCGTCGAGCAGGCTGAGAAGGGCGAGCCGGCTGGCCATCGCCTCGTGCCGGAAGGACAGTTCCCGTCCGCCCGCGATCAGGACAACGTCGGCGAGCCGAGTGATCGGCGAGGGCGAGAAGCTCGTGATGGCGATCGTGGTGGCCCCGGCATCGCGCGCCGCGCGGACCGTGGCGACGGTCTCACGCGTGGCTCCGGTGTGACTGATCGCGACGCAGACGTCGGCGCCGGTCAGCAGCCGGGCGGCCACGTGCTGGACGTGGACGTCTGGCGGGGCGTCGCTGATGATTCCGATCGTCGAAAACCGGTACGCAGCGTCCTGGGCGATCGGCGCGGACGTGCCCACCCCCACGAAGAGGACACGACCCGCCGCACGGATCTCGGCCACGGCTCGCGTGAACGCCGTCGGATCGATCATCGATGGTCCCTCGGCCAACGCTCGCGCGGCCGAGGCGAAGACCTTGGCAAGCATCACGGGCTCGGAGTCATCGTCGGCGATGCCCTCGTGATGGAGGACGTCCTCGCGAACCTCCCGGGCGAGCGCGAGCCGGAGATGGCGGAAGCCTTCGAACCCCATCCGCTGGCAGCACCTGACAACGGTCGATGGCGACGTTCTCGCCAGCCGGGCCAACTCCGAGGTGGACAGGTCGATCACGCCCATCGGATCGGCGACGATCAGCTGCGCGACGCGGGCGTCGCTTGGGGTCAGCGATGGGATCTGGCTCCGGATGTGAGGGATGGCTCCGCGCCCGACCGGGAGACCCACTGGTGGCTTCATGACATCCGCTTGGCTCGTGGTCAGAGGTACGCTACGCATTCCGCCCCTCCGCGTGGTGGTCCCGGTCAGTCTAGCCCTTGCGGCCCGCGTTCCCGGCTCTCCGCCGGCTTCGTTGAGACGCGCACGTGGCCCGAGTCCGGGAGGGATGTGGAACGCGTTGACAGGCGAGGACGCATACGATAATCACCTGTATGCGGACTACCCTTGTGCTCGACGACGCGCTCCTTCGCCAGGCGAAGCGCCGGGCGGCCGAGCGCGACCTCACGGTGAGCGACCTGGTCAACGAGGCACTGCGCGAATCGTTGCGAAACGTATCGCCGGCCGCGCTGCCGTTCTCGCTGGTCACCTACGGTCAGGCGGGGCGCCGTGTGCGGCACGAGGCAGCGGATCTCGCTGCCGAGCTTGAGGACGAAGACCGCCGCCGGCCGGGCTGATCGATGTTCATGCCGGACGTGAACGTGCTCGTGTACGCCCACCGACGAGACGAGGCCTGGCACGAGCCGTACGCACACTGGCCGAAGCAGGTCATCGACGGGTCGGAGCCATTCGCGCTGAGCGTCCTCGTGGCGGTCGGCTTCCTAAGGATCGTCATCAACGGTCGGATCTACGAGGACCCGACACCGCTGCCCGCGGCCCTCGCCGTCGTGGAGCAACTGGCGGCTCATCCTCGGTGCCGCCTGGCTACCCCCGGAGCGACTCATCTGGCCGAAGTCGTGCGGTTGTGCCGCGCCGTCGGTGCGACCGGCAAGCTGGTTTCCGACGCGCAGCATGCGGCCCTGGCGATCGCGGAAGGCTCAACGTGGGTCAGCCGGGACGGCGACTTCGCTCGATTCGAACCGCACGGCCTCCGCTGGCAGCACCTCGCTCTCGAGTAGGCAAGCTCGCCGTCAGTGAACACGATCCGATGGTTGGCTGTGCCCCCCGCTGCGAGGT
>JACDAH010000410.1 GCA_013695505.1 Chloroflexota bacterium
GAGATAGATCATCCCGGTCGCGGCGATCGCGAGGGCGGCGGCGCCGCCGGCCCCGGTGAGGATGATTGGGATCGCGGCCAGGACCCCGACCGCAATGGCCGCGTTCGTCGGGGTTTTGAAGGTCTGATTGACGTGGGCCCACGTGCCGCCGAGCGGCAGGCGTCGATCGCGTCCCATCGAGAACATCAGACGCGTCGTCGCGCCCTGGATTGCCAGGGTGCAGACGTAGACCGACGCGAGGATCACGAATAGGTACAACTCGCCGAACGTGATCCCACCGACGATGTTCTGGGTCAGGTTCTCCTGGAGCGTCTTGGCGATCGGGAAGCCGAGCGCCTGGGCGTCCTTGATGGTGGCGTCGACATCCCTGAACGAGAGGATGATCGCCAGCAGGAAGATCGCGCCGATGATCCCCGAGATCCAGATTGCCGAGAGGATTCCGCGAGGGGCCTGGCGACTGGCGTCAACGGTCTCCTCGCCGAACGTTCCGGCCGTGTCGAACCCGTACACGACGAACAGCGCGACGAACGCGCCAACCAGGAAGATGGCAAACACGTTGCCGTTCGCACCGGCCTCCAGGCCGCGGGAGTCGAACAGGATCGCCGGGCTCTGGTGGTTGTTGAAGAACAGCAGGATCAGCGCGAATACGAGCATCCCGAGGATCTCGGTTGCCACGCCGATGTTGTTGATGATCGACAGGAGCCGAACGCCGAAGGCGTTGATCGCCGTCGTGGTCACGAGGGCGGCGATCGCCACGAACGCGTACATGTTCGTGATCCCGAGCGGATCCTTCGATCCGAGGAATTCCGGATCGCCGTTGATTCCGGCCACGACCAGGGGGACCGTCACGGCGACCGCCGTCGTCGTCAGGACACCGGCCCAGAAGTAGATCCAGCCAGTGAACCAACCGAGGGTCCTGTTCGAGAGCCGTTTCGACCACTGGTAGATCGAACCGGCCACCGGGAAGTGGCTGGCCAGCTCGGCGAAGTTCAGGGCGACAAAGGTCTGGCCGATCACAACGACCGGCCAGGCCCAGAAAAAGATCGGGCCGGAAACCGCGAGCGCGAGGCCCATGACGGTGAACGTCCCGGTCGAGACCGAGATATAGCTGAACGCGACCGCGAAATTCGACAGGAAGCCGAGGCTGCGCTTCAGCTCCGGCTTGATCCCGAGCGAGCGCAGGTGCGCGTCGTCTCGGGCGCTCTGATCCTGGACCGATCCCGCCACGATCTCCTCCTCCTGCTCGCACCGTCGCGGTGCGGTCTGACTCCGAGGTGGAACGCGCTGACGCCGGGGGATATCCGGCGCTCCTCCCTCAAGGACGCCGTATTGCGGGCGAGGATGCACTCATCGGATCTGCTGCGTCAACGCTGTTGCGCGCCACGCGGACCCGGAGGGGCGGGCCGTCCGGCTTCGCTAGTCGTCCAAGTCGAGAAAGTACTGGGGATAGACGACCCGGCCACGGAGTTCCCCGGATGCGTCGGGCCGGCGGCGGACCATCCACGCCTTGTCGATCGGGCCGAGGTTCTCTGGCGGTAGGACGCCGATCGTTCGGCCACGGACGAAGCCGAACCGTGGGTAGTAGTCGGGGTGTCCCTGGACGATGACGAGTGGCTCGGGGCGGGCGTCGGCGATTGCGAGCGCGGCGTGCGTCAGGGCGACCCCGATCCCGCGGCCCTGGTTGGCCGGCAGAACGCCGAGCGGCGACAGGATCAGGATCGATACGCGGCTGGACAGATCCGTGACGAGCTGGGACACGCTCAGCATGATGTGGCCGACGATCGGCTCGGCGGGCTCGGCCGGCCGGTCGGCGACGAGGGCCAGCTCCGGCACGTACCCGGACGAGGTGCGGATTGCCACGACGAGCTCCGCGACGCGCGGGTCATCGAAGGCGACGTCGTGGACACGGCCGATCTCGTCGGCGTCCTCCGGCCGCTCCGGGCGGATCCGGACGCCGTCGGGCGGCCGGCCCGTCGAGTCGGCGGTCAGCCGGCGGCTCCGGCAGTCCCGCCGGTTCCGGCGGCCGTATCGGACCCGCGCAGCCCGTCGGGCGCCGGTGTCCGCTGCTCGACCGGCGTGATGTACCGATCGACCATCGCGCGCGAGCCGTTCACTCCGAGCTCGGTGAACAGGAACCCGATCTTGCG
>JACDAH010000411.1 GCA_013695505.1 Chloroflexota bacterium
CGATCCCTTTGGGTCAGATGCCGCCCAAGATCGAGCTCGGAACCGCGCTTCCCGTCGGCTTCGTCACGCACTTCGCCCTGAGCACCCTGTACGGCGTGATCGCGGCCGCGATCGTATCGCTCGTCCCCGCGCTGCGCCGCTCGGCGATGACTCTGATCGTGGCCACGACGATCTTTGGCACCCTGCTGTGGATCATCAACTTCTTTATCCTCCCGGACGTGATCGGTCGCCCCTGGTTCAAGGAAGCGCCGATGGTCGCCCAGTTCATCTACCACGCGTTCTTTTACGGCACGCCTTTGGGCATCTACCTCGCCAGGCGGATGGGCCTCGCCCGCACCTGATCGAGGCGGTTGCCACGGGGATATCGTTGACCTCCGTCGCGCCTGATCCTGACCCACAAGGGCTCGCCGTGGATGCCGCAATCAGTCTCGCACTCGATGTGACCAGACGTCTCGCTGATCGCTGATGGCGCGCCCGCTGCGCCTCACCCGCGCCGGCCCTCGGCGGTCAGGCCACCACCACGCCCGTTGCGCCGCGACCACGCTGCACGCCGGTGCGAACGCCCCGGCGACGACAACGACTCAACCGGGGCGGCAAACCGCCAGCTGAACGGGGCCCTCCACACGATCGCCCTGGCCCAGGCCTGGCACCACCCGCCGGCCCAGGCGTACATCGCCCGCAAGCGAACCGAGGGCAAGACCGGGCGCGAGGCTGTGCGCGCGCTCAAGCGCCAGCTCGCCCGGACCGTGTTTCGACTCCTGCAAGTGGGCGCCGGGTCAGCGCGACTCGCGGCTTGACAAGATGGGAGCTTGGAGCATGCCGCCAAGCCCACTCCCGGCAGCGACGACGGCAATGACGGCTGTCAGGCTCTCATTGGCGACGTGACCCAGGACGAGCATTCGCTGAGACCGTGGGTCGCCGGATGACGCCAGCCATGTCGCGATATTGAAGCCGATCAGCGGGAAGCCGTTCGCCAGCCCACTGTTCAAAGGGCTCAGTCATGTTAGTCATCGCGTTCTTTGAGCGAGACGGCGCGTCATCTGCGCCACGTCTAGGTTCCGAGCAGTGATGCGGGTGTGCTGATCGCGCTCGTCGGGCTCACGACAACCGCAGATCATCCAATGGCGGCGGCCCGGCCGCGCTACGCCTCTTCCGACGTGCGGCCACTAGATGGTCAAGACGAATCAGATCGGCAGATGGAGACCCGGCTCTCGCGCCCACGAGCGGTGATCGGCCATTGTCGTCACGAACTGCTTGACAAGCGACGGCGTGAGTCGGTCGCCGACGACCGTGGCAGCGTCCGCCGGACGTAGACCCTTCGGCCCGTCCGTGGGGATGTCGGCCGCACGGAGCAGGTGCGCCAGAGGCGAGGTCGTTCTCGCTGGCGAGCGAGCCGGTGGCGACCGATACACCTCTCTACTGCGAGACTGGCCGCGCGGCATCGGCTATGTGTTGAAGAGGCGCAGCGGAGACTCGAGTTGTCAGCCCGTTGAGAGCCATGACGCCGCGTCTTGCCAGATCGCCGAGAGAGCCGGAGCGTGGTCGATCATGCCAGTCAGCGTACCCCTCGCTAGTCAAGCCATATCCGACCTCTCAGCCCGCATCGTCGCCTCGATGCTGCGGCGGGGAGGGTAGCTCGGTTAGAGCCGCCCGACCGGGAGATCGTCCGGGCGACGCCTTGCTCTTGGTCTGGTGCGATGGCCGAGGAATGCAAGCGAGGGATGTGGGACCAACTCTGACGTCGTCTTCCAATTCAAGACGGTACCAGCCGACGGCACCATGCGTGTCGCCTCTGAATCGGCCACCTCCTGGCGGCTGGTGACAGGACGTCCAGAAATGGATAAACGGGAGATTGAATCGCCGCATGGATCGGCGCGGGCGGACGCTAGGAGCCTTCGCGGTCAAGCCGGCCGCCTGACGCTGTGACCAAGGTCTCGGGCTGAGGAACGCCGCCAGAAGAACGGGGGCGACCTCATGGAAGCTCCACCGCGGGAACTCTCCTTTGATCGAGCCGGCGTTCGGGCCGGCGTCGTGAACGGTCGCGCAGAGCGCGTCGTAAGCCGCGGCAGGGTTCGTTGAGCTCGCTCCGCGGTTCAGTGTCCCGTTCACTGCAATGCCGAATCGATGCGGACGCCGCAATTCCATCCTCAACGGGCGAACCGACCTGATTATCGTCGGTCGTTAGACGGACGCGAGTCAGGATGGGCGGGGGCTCGTGAATCATCCCGACCTCGGGACGTGCGGCTCTCTGAGCTCATCAGCCGGAATTGGCACGTCTGCGCGATCTGGAAAGGGAGATGAACCGTGCGCGCGGTTGGATGCGACCGGGCTGCCGCCCAAGGTCGAGCGGCTGGCGCGTCTCGGCACAAGCAGATGGGCATACGAACGAGATGATCCAACCCACAGATAGGTCTGCCTCGGTCCGGATCATGATCGCGTGACCGCCACTCAGACCGAGCACCCGCGGCCCCCAGGGCTCCGCCTCGATCCGGATCGCGACACGCTATTGGCCATTGCGGCCGGAAGTGTCGACGCCTTTGCTGACCTGTATGAACGGCATCGCGTTCTCGTCTACTCGATTGCCTTCAAGGTCACCAACGATCGGTCGATCGCCGAGGATGCCACGCAGGATGCCTTCCTGGCGGTATGGCGCAGCGCTGGGCAATACGTCGATGCGCGGGGCAGCGTCAAAACCTGGCTAGTGGCAATCGTCCATCACCGCTCAGTCGATATTGTCCGCCGACGCCAAGTCCGTGAGTTGCCGGGTCAGGACGCCTTCACGACTCCACCCCAATTGGTGACGCCTGATCCGTGGCGAGAGGTCTCGGGCCATCTTGACGCGGTCGCGGTCCACGAGGCCCTGCGACAGCTTAAGCCCGCTCAGCGGGAGGCGCTCGAGCTGGGCTATCTCGGCGGGATGAGCCAGTCGGAGGTCGCCGCGAGAACTCGCACTCCGCTCGGCACCGTCAAGAGCCGGATGCGCCTCGGCCTCCGCGCCATGCGTCGCGCCTTCGAGTCATCCGAAGCCGACTCGTCCTGAGCTTCCTCGGCGATCAGCGGCTGGCCTCAGCGATCGATGCCGAAGATTGGCCACGACGGCAGTCTGAAGGTCGTAAGGATCGGCAATCGTTCGGCGCCGGAGCGCCTCATCAGCCATGGGAACGGTCTGGCATATACGGTCTCCCACGACGCTTCTTCGTGAGTTAGCGGACCGGAGGATCGACTTGAGGCGGCGACCGATCAGGCCTGGTCAGGCGCTCAGCCGGCCAACCGAAGAGCGACGTCGCGTTCCTCGCCGCAGTGACCTCGATGAGCTGACGCGCTTATGCGGACTCAGGTTCGCCGGCCACCGTCAGGATTGGTAGCGTGAACCCGAACGCGGAGCCACCGCCTTCTCGTTCGGCCGCCCAAACGCGCCCGTCCATCGCTTCAACGAGGATCCGAGTGACGTACAGTCCGATCCCGGCACCGGGCTTCAGGCGAGCCGGGGCACTGGCCCGGAAGAACAGATCGAACAGGTGATGGCGATCGGCCGTCGGAAAGTTGGTGCCATCATCGAGGACCTGGACGACGATGTCGTCGCCGTCTCGATCCGCGAGGACATTGACTTCGCATGGGCCGTCCGGCCCGTACTTGCCGGCGTTGCTCAGC
>JACDAH010000429.1 GCA_013695505.1 Chloroflexota bacterium
AGCCGCTCGAACGTCTGCTTGATCTTGTCGGGGACGTCGTCCCACGACTTCTCTTCGCGCTCGGACGGCTTGCGGTAGTAGACGATGTTGTCGAAGTTGATCCGGTCGAGACCATCGGTCCAGGTCGGCAGCGGGCGCTTCGTGAAGTGGTCGTAGGCCCGGAGCCGGTACTGGAGCATCCAGTCCGGCTCCTTCTTGAAGGCGCTGATCTCCTCGACCGTCGAGCGCGTCAGCCCGCGCTTCGTCTGGGCGAGGTAATCGATGTCGTCGTGGAACGCGAACTGTTCGCGCTGGTCGGCGACGAGGTCGCGCGTCGCGGTCATTCGGTCTCCGCAGAAGGGGCGCCCATCGGACGCGGACAGGGGTCGTTCGTTAATCCCGAGTCACATTATCGGAATTAACGGCCGAAGCGTCAACGACGCCTTCAACCCGCTACCCGATCCCGCGCGCGTCGAGGACGCGGCCCCAGTGAAGAACACGCACGGCGAGGAGCACGGCGAACGCCGCGAGGACGAGGATCGCCGCCGCAGCGACCGACGAGTCCAGGTGGCCGGCCTGGAACTCGCCGTAGACGACGAGCGGCAGCGTCCTCGTCCGGCCTTCGACATTGCCGGCGAACATGATCGTCGCCCCGAACTCGCCGAGCGAGCGCGCCCACGTCATCACCAGCCCGGCTGCCAGCGCCGTGCTCGCGAGCGGCACGGTGATCAAGCGCAACAGCTGCCGTTCCGAAGCCCCGTCGACCCGGGCCGCATCCTCGAGATCGCGGTCCACCGACGCGATCCCGGTTCGGGCGGAGCGGATGAAGAACGGGGCCGACACGAACGTCTGAGCGAGGATCACCGCGATCGTCGTGAACGGGATCGCGATCCCGAGGACCTCGAATGCGTCGCCGAACAGCCCGCGCCGGCCGAACACGATCAGGAGCGCAAGGCCTGCGACGGACGGCGGCAGCACGATCGGCAGGTCGACGATCGCCTCCACCCAGCCCTTGCCGCGGAAGGAACGGCGGGCGAGCACGAACGCCAGCGGCAGCCCGAAGACGACGCTGAGCACCAGGCTGACGGCGGTCGTGACGAGGCTCAGGGCAAGCGCGTCCAGGACGACGCGCGACGTGACGGAGGTAGCGAGCGACCCGTCGAGGATCGCCCGGGCGACAAGCGCGACGACCGGCAGGCCGAGGAAAAGCGCCGTCAGGGCCCCAACGGCGGCGACCGATCGCTCACCCAGGGACGGTCGGGCCCCGCCAGCCCGGACAGGGCGTGCTCGGGTCTCGGGCTGTGCCGCGGCGCCCGTTGTCGAGGGGGCTGCGTCCTCGATCACGACGGCGACACAAATCCGAAGCCGGCCAGGATGGCCTGGCCGTCCGGGCCGGCGAACCAGGCGAGGAAGGCCTGCCCGGCCGCGGCGTGGGCAGAGGCCTCGACGACGACTCCGGCATAGGTCGCGGGGACGTTTGCCGCATCCGGGATGGCGATCGGCGTCACCCTGGTCGACGCCTTCGCATCGGTGACGTAGACGATCCCGGCGTCCCCCTCCCCGAGCTCGATCTTTGCCACGACCGCCGTGACGTTGTCCTCCTTCGAGACGATGTTCGCGGTGTAGACAGCCGCGAAGTCGGCCGGATAGCCGGTCTCGCTGGCGAGATTGTCGACGAGCTCCGTCGCATACCTCGTGATCGGCACGGCGTCGCCGGCAGCGATCACCTTGACGCCGGTCCTGCCGAGATCGGCCGGAGTCGTGATCCCTGCGCGGTTGGCGGTCGGCACGATGACCGTCAGCCTGTTGCCGGCAAAGGGCAGCGGATCGCCGACCGCGAGGCCCTTGTCGACGAGCTTCTTCGGGTTCGTCGTGTCGGCCGACAGGAACACATCGGCCGGCGCGCCTTGCTCGATCTGGGTCTCGAGCGCCGCGGAGGAGTCGGTCGAGATCGTCAGGGTCGAACCCGGATGTGCGGCCTCCCACGCGGTCTTGCCCTCGTCGAGGGCGCCCTTGAGCGACGCGGCGGCGTAGATCGTCAGGTTGGTCGGTGCGACCGACATCGCTCTACCGCTCGCCATCACCGAATCCGGCGCGGACGGCGAGCCGCCCGGCGGGGAAGCCGCGCCCGACGAGCAGGCGGCGAGGTCGAACAGGATCGCGCCGATCAGGCCGCCGATCAGGCCGAGGGCGCGGACGTGGTTCATGGAATCCCCTGGGTGCCCGCGCGGCTCTGCGCGCAACAACAGGAATGATCACCAAGAACAGGCTGGATGTCTACTGATGTCGAAGTCGATGACCAGACATGGGACCTTCGCCCGCCGACTGGTCAGAAGAACGTCGAGCACCACGGGGCATCGCGAGTCGCCAAGAGCGCGTCGGCTTCATCGAGGGCTCCGGGCCGGTGCTCGTCGCAGCCGCGGGCCAGCACCGCATCGCGAAGCCTCGTTCCGCCGAGGTACGCGGCGCCCAGCGCAGCGCCGTCCACCGTCAGATCCGGCGAGCGCTCGGTTGCGATGGCGCGGGCACCGTCCGGCGACGCTTCGAGCGCCACCCGGACCCGGCTCGCCCCCGCGTCGTCCTCTGCGGCGTCGCGCACCAGGGCCTCGATCACGAGCGACCCGCTCCGCTCGTACGTACGCGCCTCGAGTGCGGCCGGGATGTCATGGAGCTTGACCCACAACCCGTCGCCGGGCTCGACCGGCTCGGCGGCCCTGGCATTGGTGAGGAGCCACGGAAGTCGATCCGCGGGGTGGCGTCGCTCGATCTTGAGTGTCGCGACGAGGTCGACGCTGGCGAGGAACCGCAGCAGCCCGACGTGGACGTCCGCCGTCAGGCCGTGCAGGTCGTCGGCGATCAGGACGCTCCGGGCCTGGCGGTGCTCCCACTTCTGGTCGATGTGGTAGCGGGCATAACCATCGACGGCTCCATCCCCATCGCGATGGATGACCAGAAAGCCCTTCCACGTCTCGCCCCAGGCCGTGCCGTCGATCCCGAGATCGGATTGCCACATGACCGGCCGGCGCCAGATCTCGCCAGGCTGGATCCGGCGCCAGGCCTCGAATACGGCGCGGATCGTGTCGACGGCGGCGGCGTCGATCGCGAGGAACTGGACGGTTCCGTCCCGGCCGCCGGCCGTGGCGTGGAACCCGGTCCCGCGCAGGTCGACCTGCCAGCTCGCGGTCTGGACGCCGGAACCATATCCGAATCGGCTGTAGATGGGGTATTCCGAGGCGTACAGGAGGGAGGCGACCTCGCCCCTCTCGCGGGCCGCGGCGTGCTCCGCGGCGAGCATGCCGCGCAGCAGACCACGGCGGCGATGCGTTGGCTGGACCGTGACGGCGGCGACCGCCGAAGCCTTCACCTGGGCGTTACCCGGGACGGTCAGCTCTGTCGCCCAGGTCCGTGTCGTGCCCACAATGTTGCCGTTGTCGGTGGCCGCCCAGGCACGGGCCAGGTCCCAGTGGGGTCGGACCTCGACCGCGATCTTGTCGACGTCCGGACGGTCCAGGAAGCCGATCGTCAGGCTCTCGAGCCAGTCGCGAAGCTCGTCGTCCCGGATGGAGCGGATCTCGATCGCCACGCGGTCGACAATACCAGTCGGCGGTGAACGATCCCGTCATGATCCGAGTCGCAGGAGGCTGCCGTGACCCATCGCTCCACCCATCCCGTGAACGTCCAGGTGGACGACGACGCGCCGCGCGGGGCGCGGATCGCGGACAGGGTCACCGGCTTCATGGGCAGCTGGCGATTCATCATCGTCCAGACCGCCATCGTGCTGGCGTGGCTGGCCGGCAACGCCTTCCTGCTGACGAAGCCGTTCGATCCGTACCCGTTCATCCTGCTGAACCTGGCGTTCTCGACGCAGGCCGCCTATGCCGCGCCACTGATCCTGCTCGCCGGCAACCGGGCGGCGCTGCGTGACCGGCTGACGCTCGAGCACGCAGCATCCGAGGCCGACATCGAGGAGATCCAGAACCGCGAGCTCCTCAAAGGCAACGCGGAGCTCCTGAAGCGGGTCGAGGGCCTGGAGAAGCAGATCCTCGGGATCGAGACGTCGATCCTGGCTGCCATCGACAGGCGCGGCCCCCGGCAGCCGGGCTGGACGGAGCCGCCCATGCGCGGCTGACGGTGCCGGACATGACGACGCGACGGGCCTGTCCGGGGC
>JACDAH010000454.1 GCA_013695505.1 Chloroflexota bacterium
GCGCCCGCGGCTCCGGCCGAGCCGGCCGCGGCCCAGTCGCCCACGACCGCGGCTCCGGCCGAGCCGGGCGCGACCGACGCGCCCGAGGGATGACGATTGGCTAGCCAGCGCGATATTCGTCGGCGAATCCAGTCGTCGAAGAACATCAAGCAGATCACTCGCGCGATGCAGTTCGTGGCGGCGTCGAAGCTCAAGCGCGCCCAGGAGGCGACGCTCGCTTCGCGGGCCTACGCCGAGAAGCTCGACGAGGTGCTCGGCGATCTCGCGATCGTCCTCGACGGCGAGGATCACCCGCTCCTCGTCCGGCGTGAAGGCGGCAAGCGGCTGATCGTCCTGATCACCACGGACCGTGGCCTGGCCGGCGCCCTGAACACCAACACGATCCGGTTCGCCGCCCAGTCGATCACCGAGACCGGCGGCGAGCTGAGCGTCGTCACCGTCGGCCGCAAGGGCCGCGACGCGATGCGTCGAGCCCGGGTCCCGCTCGAGGCCCATTTCGAGGGCTTCGGCGACAAGCCGACGTTCGCCGACGTGATTCCACTGGCGCGCCTCATCACCGACGACTACCTGAAGGGCACGTACAACCGGGTCGATATCGTCTACAGCCACTTCGTCTCGACGCTGACCCAGCGAGCGTCGGTCGTCGAGCTGCTGCCGATCTCCCCGCCCGAGGATACCGAGGGCATTCCCGGCAACCAGTTCATCTTCGAGCCGAGCGCCGCGGCGGTCCTCGAGCAGCTCGTCCCGCGCTATGTCGCGACCCGCATCTTCCAGGCCGTCCTCGAGGGCAAGGCCAGCGAGGAATCGAGCCGGATGGTCGCGATGAAGAACGCGACCGAGAACGCCGAAGAGCTGATCGAGGATCTGACCCTCGCCTACAACAAGGTCCGCCAGTCCAACATCACCCGCGAAATGATCGAGATCGCGTCCGGCGCCAAGGCCGGCTGACGCGAGCAGGAGGCAACGACTCACATGGCTAGCTCCGCTGGCGTCGCAACCGCCGCAACCGGCTCGGTGATCCAGATCACCGGCCCGGTCGTCGACATCGAGTTCCCCTCCGGTGGGCTGCCGGCGATCTACAACGCCGTCGCGATCCAGCGCGAGGGCCAGCCGGACCTCGTCTGCGAGGTCCAGCAGCACCTCGGCAACAACTGGGTCCGGGCGGTCGCGATGACGACGACCGACGGACTCGCCCGCGGCACCTCCGTCCTCGACACCGGCGGCCCGATCTCGGTCCCGGTCGGAGAGGTCACGCTCGGGCGGGTCTTCGACGTCCTCGGCAACGCGATCGACGGCAAGGAGCCGGTCGACCGCACGAAGACGATGCCGATCCATCGGAGCGCACCCGCCTTCGACCAGCAGACCACCGAGGTCGAGATCTTCGAGACCGGCCTCAAGGTCATCGACCTGATCTGCCCGTTCAAGAAGGGCGGCAAGATCGGCATCTTCGGTGGCGCCGGCGTCGGCAAGACCGTCATCATCCAGGAGCTCATCAACAACGTCGCGAGCAAGCACTCGGGCGTGTCCGTCTTCGCCGGCGTCGGGGAGCGCTCCCGCGAGGGCAACGACCTGATCGCCGAGATGACCGAGTCCGGCGTCATCAAGAGCACGGCCTTCGTGTTCGGCCAGATGAACGAGCCGCCCGGAGCCCGCCAGCGGGTCGGCCTAACCGGCCTGACGATGGCCGAGTACTTCCGCGACGAGGAGCACCGCGACGTGCTCCTCTTCATCGACAACATCTTCCGCTTCACCCAGGCGGGCTCCGAGGTATCGGCGCTCCTTGGCCGGATGCCGTCGGCGGTCGGCTACCAGCCGAACCTCGCGACAGAGATGGCCGGCCTCCAGGAGCGGATCACCTCGACGAAGGACGGCTCGATCACCTCGCTCCAGGCGGTGTTCGTTCCTGCGGACGACTACACCGACCCCGCGCCGGCGACGACCTTCGCTCACCTCGATTCGACGATCCGCCTGGAGCGCTCGATCGCCGAGCTTGGCATCTACCCCGCGGTCGATCCGCTGACCTCGACCTCGCGCGTCCTCGACCCGAACGTCGTCGGCCAGGAGCACTACGACGTCGCCCAGGAGACCAAGCGGGTCCTCCAGCGCTACCGCGACCTCCAGGACATCATCGCGATCCTCGGGATCGACGAGCTGTCGGCCGAGGACAAGTCGGTCGTCGGGCGGGCGCGCCGTCTCCAGCGGTTCATGAGCCAGCCGTTCACCGTCGCCCAGGTCTTTACCGGCCGCGAGGGCAAGTACGTCACGATCAAGGACACCGTGGCGAGCTTCAAGGAGATCCTCGAGGGCAAGGTCGATGACCTGCCGGAGCAGGCATTCTTCCTGGCCGGGACGATCGAGGACGTCCGTGAGAACGCCGCGAAGCTGGCCGGCTGACGGCTATGCCCATCCAGCTCGAGATCGTCACGCCGGAGCGGCTGGCCTACTCGGACACCGTGGACTCGGTCGTGTTGCCGGG
>JACDAH010000459.1 GCA_013695505.1 Chloroflexota bacterium
CGAAGGGCTTCCACATACCCGGATCGCCCGGCCGCGGCTCGTTTTCGTGACCACGCTGCTGCGGCCCGCCGACGAGCAGCCACAGGGACTGCCGCTCGTTCTCGCGCTGGCCGGCGCGGCGACGGTGTTCGTCTTGATCTGGTTCGTCGCCCCGTCGATCAACTGGCTGGCGCGGGTCGGGCGGTCCTCGCTTTACCACGCGATCCGGCCTGGCGCACGCTGACTGACGCCAGAAGCCCGTCACCGCCGGGTACCCTCCGCTGATGGTCACCCCGTCCCTGTCCCTGTGGCGACACGCCGACTTCATGAAGCTCTGGGCCGGCCAGACCGTGTCCGCGCTCGGCTCCGTCGTGACCCGCACGGCCGTGCCGCTCGTCGCGCTACTGGTGCTGGGAGCGGGACCGTTCGAGATGGCGCTGATCATCGTGTCGGGCAGCCTCTCGGTGCTCCTCGTCGGCTTCTTCGCCGGCGCCTGGGTTGACCGTCTCCGACGCCGGCCACTCCTCATCTCGGCCGACCTGATTCGGGCCGTTCTGCTGGTCTCGATCCCGGTGGCCTACCTCGCGAACGCGCTCCGCATCGAGCAGCTCTACGCGGTCGTGTTCCTCGATGGCTGCTTCGGGTCGATCTTCGCCGCCGCGTATCCCGCGTACGTCCCGTCGCTCATCGGGGTCGATCGCGTCGTGGACGGCAACAGCAAGCTTGCCACGAGCTCGTCGCTCGCGGAGATCGGCGGGCCGGGTCTTGCCGGCGGCCTCGTGCAGGCCATCGGCGCACCGTTCGCGATCCTCGTGGACGCCGTCTCGTTCATCGTCTCCGGGATCTCGCTGCTCTTGATCCGCAGCCCCGAGCCCGCGCGCCCGACGCGAACCACCACGACCCCGATCCGGGCAGAGATCGCCGAGGGCCTCTCGCTGGTGCGGCGGCACCCGGTGCTGCTCCCGCTGACCCTGCGCTCGATCATCGCCCACGTCTCCGGGTCGTTCTACGGCGTGCTTTACACGATCTATCTGATCGAGGAACTCCACCTCAGCCCGTTCCTGCTCGGCGTGGTTGTCTCGGCCGGGGGCGTCGGATCGCTCATCGGTTCGATCTTCGCCAGCCGGGTCATCGCCCGGTTCGGCTTCGGCCCGGCGCTCATCTGGACAGCGACCGGGGCGTCGATCATCGGGGTGCTGACGCCGCTCGCCGGCGGACCCCTCCTGATCGCGACCCTGATGGTCTTCCTCCCGCAGCTGATCGGCGACGGCCTCCAGACGATCGAGGGCGTCGCCGAGCTGTCACTCATCCAGGGCGTCATCCCCGACACCATCCTCGGCCGGGTCAACGCAACCCTCGAGGTGTTCTCGCACGGGATTGCCTACCCGCTCGGCGCCCTGCTTGCCGCCGCGATCGCGGGCTGGATCGGGGTTCGCGCCGGGATGGCGATCGGCTGGGCCGGGATGGCGGTCTCGATCCTGCTGCTGGTGCTCTCGCCGCTGCCGCGCATCCGGAAACCTGCGGACGTGGCCGCGCTCGATTGACGGCAGCGGCGCCGCCCGTTCAGCCAGCCGGGCCAGTCGAACGCGAGGGCGACGGATCGCTTCTTCTTGCCACGCTCGACCATCACGCGGACGGCGTCGGATATCCGCTTCTCGACTGGGTCAGTCCGCCTCGAGCACGAACAGGCGGGCCCAGAAGTCGCCGAAATCAGCCGCCTCGTGACGTTCGGCCCCGATCATGAGCCCGACCGATTCGAGATCGTCGCCGCCGCGGACCAGCGTGTTCGCCCGTTTGATCGCGTCGTCACCTGCCGGCCAGACGCTGACCCGGTACCGGAGCGACGGATCGAGGCCGCGCAGCGGGATCCGCGTGGCGCCCGGGTTGGGCCGGTTGAGGACGCGGTAGACGCCGACGACAGCCTGCCGACGGTCATCGGAGATCGTCATCCACGCCGTCTCGTTGCCATCGCCGTCCAACGGACCGCGGAGCCGGACGAAGCGACCCCGCTGGAGCACGTCGCGGTGCTCACGATAGAACGCGACCTGGTCGCGGACCTCGGCTCGCTCGGAATCGGACAGCGCGGTCGAGTCCAGCTCGTAGCCGAACACCCCGAAGAACGCGACCGCCGCCCGCGTCGCCAGCGGCGTCAGCCGCCCGGTCTGATGGTTCGGGATCGCCGAGACGTGAGCGCCGATCGAGCTCAACGGGTACGCCAGCGACGTGCCCCATTGGATCGGCAGCCGCTCGATCGCATCGGTGTCGTCGCTGGTCCAGGCCTGCGGCGCCCAGGCGAGCATGCCGGCATCGAACCGGTCGCCGCCGCTGGCGCACGACTCGAACAGGATGTCGGGGAACAGCCGCGTGAGGCGGTCGTACAGGTCGTACACGCCGAGGATGTAGCGGTGGAAGAACTCACCCTGCCGGTAGGCGGGGAGTGCCGGGCTCCACGGCTCGCTGATCCAGCGGTTCATGTCCCACTTCACGTACGAGATCGGGCCGCTGCCGAGGACGTCCGACAGGACCCCGAACAGGTGGTCCACGATCTCGCCCCGTGATAGATCGAGGACGAGCTGGTTGCGGCCCTCCGTCCGCGGCCGGCCCGGGATCCCGATCGCCCAGTCCGGGTGCGCGGCGAACAGCTCGCTCCGCTCGCTGACCATCTCCGGCT
>JACDAH010000476.1 GCA_013695505.1 Chloroflexota bacterium
TCGGTCATCGAATGCTCCTCCAGGTCGGGCGCCGGGTCAGGCGCGGCTCGGGATGGCCGGCTTGCCCGTGCCGGATGTGTCCGTGATCGCCTCGTCGCCCTCGATCGGCACGACGAAGCTGTGATCGGGCGACCAGGTCATCTGGACCTCGTCGCCCCGCGCCCAGAGCTCGGCCCGGGTCGCTCGCTCGACGTTCTGTTCGTAGACCATCAGCACGCCGCCGCGGGCCTCGACCTGGTACTGGGTGCTCACCCCCATGTACGAGGCGTCGCGGATGACCCCGGTCAATCGGTTGTGACCAGTCTGCGTGTCGGCGGCCGGCTTGCTCAGGCGGATCTTCTCGGGGCGGACCCCGACGTTGACCCGGGTCTGGCCATCGACGAGTGCCCGCGGGACGCGGACCGTCGTGTCGTCGGTGAGTGTCGCCGCGGCATAGGACCCGTCGACCCCGCTGATGTTCGCCGGAAGCAGGTTGCTGATCCCGAGGAAGCCGGCGACGAAGCGCGTCGCCGGGCGCTCGTACAGGCTCTCCGGATCGCCGAGCTGCTCGTAGTGGCCCCGGTTCATGACGGCGATCCGATCCGACATCGTCATCGCTTCTTCCTGGTCGTGGGTGACGTAGATGAACGTGATCCCGACCTCCTGCTGGATTCGCTTGAGCTCGACCTGCATCTGTTTGCGGAGCTTGAGATCGAGCGCCCCGAGCGGCTCGTCGAGGAGAAGGACCGCCGGCCGATTGATGAGGGCCCTGGCGAGGGCGACGCGCTGTGCCTGACCGCCCGAGATCTGGGTCGGCTTGCGGGTCTCGTAGCCGGGCAGCTCGACGAGGTCGAGCATGTCGCTGACTCGGCCCTTGATGTCGCTGTTCTTGACGCCCTTCCGGCGCAGCCCGAACGCGACGTTCTCGTAGATCGACAGGTGCGGGAACAGGGCGTAGTTCTGGAAGACGGTGTTGACGTTGCGCTTGAACGGCGGCAGCCAGGTCACGTCCTGACCCTGGAGCTCGATCCGGCCGCTGGTCGGCGCCTCGAACCCGCCGATCATCCGGAGCGTCGTCGTCTTGCCGCAGCCTGACGGGCCGAGCAGGCTGAAGAACTCACCCTCGCGAACGTCGAGGCTGATCCGGTCGACCGCGACCTGGTCACCGAACTTCTTGACGACATCGACGAGTCGGACCTCGACCTCAGGCACCCGCGCTGACCTCAGGCACTCGCGCACTCCCGAACGAACGGGATCGCTTCTGGCCGGCCGTCGAGGCCGGCTGGGCGACCGGGGGGTTGCCGGGCCGACGAACCTCCTCGCTCGTCACCGGCAGGCCGAGGATAGGTGTCGTCGCGAGGGGGTGTCAAGGACGCGAGGTGCGCAGCGGCAACGGCCGTTGTGGTTCGAATTTCGTGGGGAACCATGCGAGAGCCCGTGACGGAATCGCACGATCCGCGTCAAGAATTCCAGACCCGCCGTTGCAGCGTGAAGGTCGTGATTGAGAGTGGTCACCGCGACGTGCTCGCGCCCAGTTGCGGACCGAGGGAGCCCTCTCCCACGATCGCAGCCCTCGTGCCGTTTGTGGCGCGTACGCCATTTGACCGAGGTCCGCGCTGCACTTTCGCCAGCAGCGGCCTGCCGAAGAGTCCTCTGGCAGACCTCCGAGCCGCCGCCCACCATGGCAGCGAGGGCCGTGCGCCGGACGGACCATCGCCACGCTGGCTGGGAGCTCGACCGATCGACCTCGAACGACAGTTCGTCCTCAATGGTGCTCAGCCCGTCGGTGACCGCGAGGCTCGCCGCGTCGTCGATGCCGTGCTGTCCGGCGATGGCGGCGCATTCGGGACCCTGGTGGACCGGGAGCAGACCATGGTCGTGCGCGCCTGCTATCGCGTCCTTGGCGATCTCCCCGAGGCCGAGGACGCGGCACAGGAAGCCTTCCTGACCGCCTATCGCTCGCTCGCGAGCTGGCGCGGCGATGGCCCGTTCGGCGCCTGGCTTGCGCGGATCGCCGTCCGGGTCGCGCTCCGGGCCGTCTCGCGACGGCGCCCAACCGCCTGGCTCGACGCCACGGACCCTGGGTCTCTCGGACTGGGCGAGGATCATGACGGTGCTCGCCGACGTCATCGAGCGACCATCACGGCAGCCTCCATCGAGCGCGCCGACGACTTCGATCCAGCTCCTTTGGCAATGCGCGCCGAACGAGCAAGCCAGGTCCGCGCCGCTCTGGCCACGCTCGACGAGCCGTACCGCGAAGTGGTCGCCCTGCGCTTCTTCGCGGAGCTGTCGCTCGACCAGATCGCCATCGAGACCGGTCGCCCGGTGGGCACGGTCAAGACCCACCTGCGCCGGGGGTTGCTGCGGCTACGGCACGCCCTCCAGCTCGAGGGAGCCGCCTGATGCCCCGCGACCGAATGCCAGCCTTTGCCCTCCACGAACTCGTCGGTGCCGACCGGCCGGATGGTGGTGAGTGGGAGCTGGCCGGGACGGTTGCGGTCGCTCGGGCGCTTGAGTCGGCCGCCGCCGCAGGCGCGATCGACCCTCGGCCCGAGTTCCGTCAGCGGCTCCTCGGCGCGATCGCCGCCGAGCGGCCTCCGAACCGTCGCTGGGCGTCGGGAGCGTCCTTGCAAGGTCGGCCGCGAGAGATCGTCAGCGCCCTGATCGCGCTGCTCCATGGTCGGCTGCCCGGCGGCGCCGCGCCGCTGGTTCGCGCCCAGGTGCTCGGAGTCGCCCTCCTCATCGTCCTGAGTGTCACGGCCCTGGCCGCCGGGGCCGGAGCGATCCATGCCCTCCGGTTGTCGGGCGAATCTCCACTCCGATCACCGGCAATGACGGGCGGTCCGCCGAGAACCGCGGAGCCGACTGCGAGCCTGGAGACAATGCCGCCCGCCAGTGTCCGGCCGATCGTCGCGCCGCCTGCGAGAGCGCTCACCCGAACCGACCCGCCACAGGCCTCACCTCGCGCCACTCCACGAGCGACGCCTCATTCGACCAGGACGCCCGGTCCCGCCGATCCGCCCGAACCAACCAGTGGCGATGGCTCCGACCCGAGCGGTGGCGATGCCATCGCAATAGACGGGCCTGCCGCGACCGCCGATGCTGCCGGCACGACCGGTGATCCGG
>JACDAH010000479.1 GCA_013695505.1 Chloroflexota bacterium
TCGGTCATCAGCCCGGAGGGCTGTGCCTCGATCCTGTGGCGAACACCCGACGAGGCCGCCACCGCCGCGGTCGCGATGAAGATGACGGCCCCCGAGCAGCAGGCGCTCGGAGTCATCGACATCGTGATCCCCGAGCCGGGCGCCGGCGCCCATACCGATCCGACCGAGACCGCGCGCCGAATTCGGAGGGTCGTCACCGAGCAGCTCGACGCCCTTGTCCGCCTGCCGCTCGACGACCTCGTCGAAGCGCGCTACCGTCGGTTCCGGACGCTCGGCCCGTTCCGCGAGGTGGAGGCGCCCCCGGCGCCGACACCGGAGCGACCCGGCATCGGCGACCGCCTCCGCAACCTGTTCGACCCGGCCCGCCGGTCCGGGCTTCCATCGATCCCCGCCGGCCGCCGCGACGAGCTGCCGGCCCGTGACGAGGTCTGACATCCGTGCCGCATGACCATCGACCGCCGGGCCCGGCCCGGGAGCCACGCAGCCCGGAGGAGCGTGCCGCGGACCACGCCGAGATCGAGCGCCTCGCCGACGACCTGGTGCCGGCCCTGATCGCGAAGCTCTCGGCCAGTGGCCTCGGCGAGATCGAAGTCGGCGAGGATGCCTGGACAGTCCGCGTCCGGCGGCCCGGCGACGGGGCGACAAGCCGCAGCCGGCGCGACTCGGATCGCGCGTCGCGCTCGCAGCCGGGTCACGCCGGGCATGGCCACACCCCCGGCGGCTTCGAGGGCCACCGCAGCGCCCGCGAGACGAGGACGGCGCCGCCAGGGGCCGCGGCGCTTTCGACGAACGGGTCGTCGCCGGCTGCCGTCCGCGAGACGCCATCCATGCCCGCCGGCGGACACGGCGCCGAAGCCAGCAGCGCCGATCATCGCGTGGTTGCGACCTCGCCCGCCGTCGGCGTGTTCCAGCCGCGCTCGGATGTCACGCCCGGGACCCGCGTCCGGAACGGCGACAAGCTCGGCGCCGTGGACATGCTCGGCGTTCCCCAGGAGGTGGTCGCACCCGTCGATGGCATTCTTGGCGCGAGCCTCGTCGAGGCCGGCCAAGCCGTCGAGTATGGCCAGGAGCTGATCGTCATCGAGCTGAGCGGCCGGTCCGCCGAACGGGGCGACGCCTGATGTTCAAGAAGATCCTGATCGCCAACCGCGGCGAGATCGCCCTCCGGGTCCTGCGGGCCTGCCGGACGCTCGGGATCGAGGCGGTCGTGGCATACAGCGAGGCGGATCGCGAATCGCTCCCGGTCCAGCTCGCCGACGAGGCGATCTGCATCGGACCCCCCGACGCCCGTCGCTCGTACCTGTCGGCCCCGGCCGTGATCAGCGCCGCCATCGTCACCGGTTGCGACGCAATCCACCCGGGCTACGGCTTCCTGTCCGAGGACGACGCGTTCGCCGAGGTCGTCCGGGCCCACGACCTGACGTTCATCGGACCGCCGGCCAACGTCCTCGAACGCTTCGCGAGCAAGGAATCGACCCGGCGGCTGCTCGGCTCGCTCGGCCTGCCGACGATCCCGGGCTCGATCGGAATCCTGCGCGACGACGCCCACGCATTAGAGGAAGGGGAGCGGGTCGGCTATCCGCTGCTGATCAAGCCGGCGGCCGGCGGCGGCGGCAAGGGCATGCGGATGGTTCGCACGCCCCGCGAGCTGGAGGCGGCGCTGAACGTCTGCCGGTCCGAGGCGCGGGCGGCGTTCGGTGACGATTCGCTCTATCTCGAGCGCTGGCTCGACGAGACCCGCCACGTCGAGGTCCAGGTCGCGGTCGACCGCTACGGCCGGGGGATCCACCTCGGCGAGCGCGACTGCAGCGTCCAGCGTCGCCACCAGAAGATCCTCGAGGAGGCGCCCACCCCGGCGCTCTCGCTCGAGGCCCGCAACGAGCTCTGCACCCGGGCCGTCCGGGCTGTGGTTTCGGCCGGTTACGAGAATGTCGGCACGCTCGAGTTCCTCGTCGACCGCGACGGCGGCTACTACTTCATCGAGATCAACTGCCGGATCCAGGTCGAGCACCCCGTGACCGAGATGCTGACGGGGATCGACATGGTGGCGATGCAGATCCGGATCGCGGCCGGCGAGCCGCTCGGCCTGAGCCAGTCCGACATCGTGTCGCGCGGCCACGCGATCGAGTTCCGGATCAACGCCGAAGACCCGGCCGCCGAGTTTCGACCGGCCGCCGGCGTCGTCGAGCGATACCTGTCCCCGGGCGGACCCGGGGTCCGGATGGACTCTCACCTGTACGCCGGCTATGAGGTCCCGCCATTCTACGATTCGCTCCTCGGCAAGCTGATCGTGTGGGGCCCGACCCGGGAGGCGGCGATCGAGCGGAGCCGGGTGGCGCTCGGCGAGCTGATGATCGAGGGCATCGTCACGAACATCTCGATCCACCAGGCCCTCCTCGCAAGCGAGGCCTTCCTCGAGGGCCGGATGACGACGAACCTGCTCGATCGCGTCGGCTCATCGGCGTTCCTCGCCGCGGCGGCCCGAGGGTGAAC
>JACDAH010000489.1 GCA_013695505.1 Chloroflexota bacterium
GCACGACACGGTCCACGTCACGACCCGGCCACCGCCCGACCGCCTGGCGGTGACAAAGGCGCTCACCGCGATCGCCCCGGACCATCCCGAGCTGGTCGCGGCCCGCCGAGCCGGCATCCCGATCGAGCCGTGGCAGCAGGTGATCGCGGACGCCGCGGTCGGGCGGATCCTGATCGGCGTCGCCGGGACGCACGGCAAGAGCACCTCGGCGGGCTGGCTCGTCCATGTTCTCCAGGCCGCCGGGGGCGACCCGTCGGCCTTTGTCGGGGCCCTCCTCCCTGTCGAGCTCAGCGGTGGGGTCGCGGCCACCGCCGTCCGCGGGGCCGGCTCGTGCTTCGTCGTGGAGGCGGACGAGTATGCCGGCAACTTCGACGCCTATCGACCGGCGATCGCCATCGTCACCTCGGCCGAGTGGGACCATCCCGACGTGTTCGCCGACCGGGCGGCGGTCGTCGCTGCCTTCGATCGCTGGCTCCGTGCGGCCGGTGATGCGGCCGCCGAACCTGGCGGTGCCCGCGAGGCCCATGAGGCACCGATTGCCGTGATCAACGTCGCCGACGCCGGCGCCGCAGAGCTCGCCGCCGGCCTCCGTGACTGGCCGGGAACCATCCTCGCGACCGCGATCGTGGATGCAGCCGCCGACGCCGCCCGCCTGGCGAGCTACGCCCGCGGCATCGCTGACCAGTACGGAACGGCAACCGGCCCTGCCCGCGTCCTCCTCGGGCGCCTGACCGCCACGGATCCCGAGAGCACGGGCCTGGAGGTCCACGGCTTGGATGAGCTGCGCGGGTTGCGTCCGGTTCGCCTCCCAACCGCCGGCCGGCACAACGCGGCGAACGCGCTCGGCGTGGCCGGGGCTGCGCTGGCCGCGGGTCTGACCGCCGACGAGATCGTCTCCGGGCTTGCCTCGTTCGGCGGCGTCGGCCGTCGCCTCGAGCGAAAAGGGGAGGTCGCGGGAGTCGTGGTCTTCGACGACTACGGCCATCACCCGACCGCGATCCGCGAGACCCTGGCCGCCGTGCGCCAGCGTGCGCCGGGCCGCCGGGTCTGGGCGGTCTATGAGCCGCTGACCTACCACCGGACGGCCGCCCTCCTCGGCGACTTCGCCACGGCCCTGGCCGCTGCTGACGCCGTCGCGATCGCCGATATCTGGGCCGGCCGCGACCCCGACACCTCGATCGCGTCCGCGGCTGCCCTGGCGGCGGCGGTGGCGGCCCGCAATCCTGCGATCGCGGTCGCCGCTCCGGGATCGGTCGAGGCGACCGCGGCCTGGCTGGCGGGTGAGGTCAAGCCCGGCGACACGGTGCTCGTCATGGGCGGCGGCCGGAGCTACCGGATCGGCGAGCTTCTGCTCGAGACCCTCGCCGACCGCTGATCGGTCGTTCAGGGCATACTTGGGCCCGTCATCCGACAGCGCGACGCCCATCCGACGCGTCCCGATCTCCGCAGGCAGGGAGGCTCATGGCCGGAGACGTTTCATTCGACGTCGTCAGTGACTTCGACGAGCAGGAGCTGCGCAACGCGCTCGATCAGGTCCGGCGTGAGGTCGGCCAGCGGTTCGATTTCAAGGGGGTCACGGTCGATCTCGAGCAGTCGAAGGACGAGCTCGTGCTCGTGACCGACGACGAGCATCGAGCCGCCGCGATCAAGGACCTCGTCGAGTCGAAGGCCGTCCGCCGCAACCTCTCGCTGAAGATCTTCGACTGGGGCAAGATCGAGCCGTCCGGCGGCAACAAGGTTCGCCAGGTCGTCACGCTCCGGCGCGGGCTCACCGACGAGATCGCGAAGAAGCTCAGCAAGCTGATCCGCGAGGAATTCCCCAAGGTGAAGCCGCAGATCCAGGGCGACGCCGTCCGGGTCTCGGGCAAGAGCCGCGACGAGCTCCAGAAGGTGATCGGCCGGCTCCGGGAGCTCGAGGAGCTGCCGGTGCCGCTCCAGTTCGAGAATTACCGGTAACCCGCCGATGATGCCCGGGGCGCGCTATGCCCGAGTCCTGATGATCATCGTTGCCATCGTCGTGGCGATGGGATTGATCGTCGGCATGGCCGCCGCGCCGACGGGCCCCTGATGGCCGACGAGCGAACGGGCCTCGAGAACCGACAAGAGGAGACCGAAGGGACCGGCGAGACACCGGGTGATGCCGCGGTGGAGAAGGAGCCGCAGGTCCCGTCGGCGATCGCGATCGAGGCCGGCGACGATCGGGCGCCCGAGTCCGAGATGCCGGCCGCTGCCGAGAGTGGCGAGGATCCGGCGCCCGAGACGCAGACCGACGCCCCGGCCGCTGCCGAGAGCGGCGACGACACGCCGGCCGAGGCCGAGGTGCCGGGCGAGGCAGATACGCCGGTCGAGGCGTTCGATGCGCCGGAATCGACGGCGGACGATGCGCCGGAGTCGACGGCGGGCGAGCCGGCGTCGGAGACCGTGGGGCCACGGACCGTCGGCCGGTTCATCGCCGACGCCCTGCGCGCAGCCGGCGTCCGCTATGCGTTCACCGTTCCCGGCGAGAGCTTCCTCGGCCTCCTCGAGGGTCTCCAGGCAGCCGGGATCCGGGTCGTGGCCACCCGTCACGAGGGTGCCGCGGCGTTCATTGCCGAGGCCCACGGACAGCTTACGGGCCGGCCTGCGGCTGCCCTCGGGACGCGCGGCGTCGGCGCCGCCAATCTCGCCATCGGCATCCACACCGCCCGCCAGGACTCATCGCCGATGTTCGCGCTCGTCGGCCAGGTCGAGCGGTCGATCCGCGGTCGTGAGGCCTTTCAGGAGATCGATCAGGCGACCACGATCGGCGGTCTCGCCGCCCACGCCGTCGAGCTCACCGCCGTCGCCGACGTCCCGCGCATGGTCGGCGAGGCCGTTCGCGCGGCGCTGGTGGGCCGGCCCGGTCCGGCGTTCGTGTCGGTGCCCGAGGACATTCTCGACGAGGAGCTGCCGGAGGGCACCCAGCTCGACACGTCGCGGCCCGCTCCAATTCGTCCCGAGCCCGACGACGTCCGCGCGGTCCTCCACTTCCTGGCGGCCGCCGAGCGGCCCGTCATCCTGGCCGGCGGCGGGATCCTGCGGGCCAGGACCTCGACCGATCTCGTCCGGCTTGCCGAGCTCCTCAGGGTTCCGATCGTCGCCGGTTGGCGCCGAGGCGACGTCGTCTCGAACGACCACCCTCTCTTCCTCGGGATGGCCGGCTACGGCAGCCCGGGGGTCGTCCGCGACCGGCTCGAGCGCGCGGACGCCGTGCTGGTCATCGGGTGCCGCCTGTCGGAGATCACCTCGTTCGGCTACGCGATCCCGGCCAACGGACAGGCGTGGATC
>JACDAH010000495.1 GCA_013695505.1 Chloroflexota bacterium
CCCATCGGCCGCGCCGCTCGCTTCGGGCTCGTCGCCACCCGGGTCGGTCACAAGCGCTCGTCCGCGAACCGATATCCGACGCCGTAGACCGTCAGGACGTGGACCGGCCGCCGGGGATCGGGCTCGAGCTTCCGGCGGAGATTCTTGATGTGCGTGTCGATCGCGCGCTCGTACGACTCGAAGGCAACCCCGTGAACGGCGTCGAGCAGCTGCGACCGCGTGAAGATGCGGCCCGGCTGGCGGGCGAGTGCCGCGAGGAGGCCGAACTCGGTTGGGGTGAGGTCGATCGTGCGTCCGGCGCGGTCGGCCCGCATCCGTGGCAGGTCGAGGGTCAGCTCCCCGGTCCGAATCAGCTCGCTGCCGTCGGGGGCGGACGCGGCATCGGCCCGGCGCAGGACGGCCCGGACCCGGGCGACGAGCTCGCGCGGGCTGAACGGCTTCGTCAGGTAGTCGTCCGCTCCGAGCTCGAGACCGAGGAGCTTGTCGAGCTCGTCGTCGCGGGCAGTGAGCATGATCACCGGTAGGTTCGAATCGCGCCGGATTGCCCGGGTGACATCGAGGCCGTCGAGGCCGGGCAGGCCGAGGTCGAGGACGACGAGGTCGGGCCGGTCGCGGCGGACCGCTGTGAGAGCCGCGTCGCCGTCGCCGGCCGTCCGGACCGCGAAGCCAGCGTGTTCGAGGTAGTCACGGGCCAAGTCCGCGATCTTCGGTTCGTCGTCCACGACGAGGATCGTCTTCATCGCGGCTCATCCTAGAGGTGGGAAAGCGGCGCCGAATCCCGATCGGGATCCGGCGCTGCGGGAACGAGGGGAAGCCGGGCGGGGCTCAGCTTCCGGCGGACTTGTCCGGGCCGCCCGAAGCCTCGCGGTGGAGGGCGTCGTGGGTCTCCTTGACGCGCTGCTCCCAGGCATCACGGCGCCAGTCGCCGCCACTCCAGCCGCCGCGCCCACCGGGCCCGCCGGGGCCCCAGCCGTGGCGCGGACCGCCGAACGAGGCCCGGATCAGTCCGATGATCAGGAACAGGACGAGCAGGCCGCCCAGGAAGCCGAAGAAACCGATGCCGTGGCCGCCCCAGCCGTAGCCGTAGCCGTAGCCGATGTACGGGGCGGCGGGTGCGACCGGATAGCCGCCGGGGGTCACGACGACCTGGCCCGACTGGACGAGGCCGGCCGTCACGCCCGCGTTGTAGGCCGTCACGCCGATGCCGATGGCACCGCCGATCAGGACGATGGCGAGGAGGATGCGAGCGACCGTTCGACCGTTCATGGTGGATGGATCTCCTTGGCTTGGTGGGGTGGTTCCCAGAAGACCATCCTCGATCGCGGTTGTGAGCCGAATGTGGAGACGCCACGGAGAGCCCGCGGAGAAGCTAGGACCACCGGGGCGAGTCCAATAGTCGATCCGGGGGGTGACGGGCTTGACTCGACGGGCGATACTCTCCTCGCGAGGTTCCCCCAGACAGAAGGCCACAACCGCAGACGCCGCCCCTCCGGCAGACGCTCGTCACGGCGCCTCCCCAGCGCCGTGGCCCTGTTCCTCGCCCCGCGATCCGCGCGTGCTCACGCGTGCGTCCTCGCGGGTTGCCCCGTGCCGGATCCGGTGTCGACCATCGTCGTCGCGCCTCGCCGCGACGTCCGGCAGACAGGAGGCACGAGTCTTGCTTCGTTCCACGATCGGCGTCCATCGGGCGTCCCCCCGTCACCGTGCGAGCACCCGCACCGCGACCCGAGCGCGGCTGATCCTCGGCATCGCGATCTCCACATCCGTGATCGGCTCCCTGGCGGTTGCACCGAGCGTCGGCGCCGCCACCTTCACGCCCCGGCTCGGCACCGAGTCGACCGTCGGGCTCACGACCGTCACCGTCGACAAGCCCTGGTACACGGTCGAGCGCTTCTATCTCGGTCTCCTGAACTGCACCCGGACCGGCGGCTGGGTCCTCTCCGACGGGACCTGTCGCGGCTACGGCAGCGGTCGCTACAGCAAGTACGTCACCCCGATCAGGTACACCTACGGCGTTTCGGACAAGGTGTCGCGGCCGTACGCGAAGCTCCTCGCGGCTCGCAACCTGTGCAGCCACACTGCCAACGGCGACCCCGGCTACCGGCTCCGTCGGGTCGGCTACACCAGCTGGACGTGGGGCGAGAACATCGGCTGCCGCGATGGCTACGCGTCGGCAAAGGCCGCGGTCCTCGCGTCGCACCTGAAGTTCCAGGCCGAGCGTTCGACCAACGGCGGCCACTGGCGGAACATCAAGAACGCGAAGTACAAGTGCGTCGGGATCGGGATCTGGCGCTACGGATCGCGAACCCGGCTCGTCACCGACTTCTACGGCTGATCCGCGCAACCGGCTCACCCGCTGGGCCGCGCCCCAGCGGGTGCCGCGTTGCCGGACCCGCGTTCCGTGGACCCGAGCGGCGGGAGACGGCAGACTGGCTCGATGCACAGGGCTCGCCGCATCGTGATGGCCCGTCGACCGGGGGATGGCCGCCGGCCCGGCCGCGCGGTGGTGCTCAGCGTGGGCGTCGCGATCGTGGCCGTGATCGGCGCCGTCCTCGTGACGGGGCGCGCCAACGGCCCGCTCCGGACGGCTGACGGCAGGGTCGCCACCGGCCTCCCGAGCGCATCGCCCTCGCGACCCGGTCACGAGGTCTACGGATTCGTTCCGTACTGGGAGATCGACAACGACATCGCCGCCCACCTTCGGGAGACCGATGCGACGACGATCGCCCTGTTCTCGGTCACCCACACCGGCAAGGGCACCCTGGGGACGACGCACAGCGGCTATCGCCGGATCGATGGGCCGATCGGGCGACAGGTCATCGCCGAAGCCCACCAGCGCGGCCGACGGGTCGACGCTACGTGGACGAGCTTCGGCAAGGCGAAGAACCGCTCGCTGTTCGGCACGCAGGCGCTCCAGGACAAGGTGATCGCGTCGCTGGTCGCCTTCCGGGCCGAGCTCGATCTCGACGGCTTGGCTGTCGATGTCGAATCGATCGACGATGCCGACATCCCGGCCTACGGCGCCTTCATCGAGCGCCTTCGGGCGGCGCTCGTCGCGGCCAACCCGGCGGCGACCCTGACCGTCGCGACGGGGGCGGGTCGCCAGGGCGCGGCGCTGGCCCTGGCGGCGAGCCTCGCGGGCGCGGACCGGATCTTTCTGATGGGTTACGACTACCGGACTGCCTCGAGCCAGCCGGGCGCCTCGGCGCCGATCGCCCGGCGCGACGGGGACGAGCGCTCACTGGCCTGGTCGCTCGACCTGTACGCGGGGCTCGGGATCCCGAGCTCGAGGACGATCCTCGGCCTGCCGCTGTACGGGCTGGCGTGGCCGACGGCGGACGCCGAGGTCGGCGCACCGAGCACCGGCGGCGGCGACATCTGGGTGCCGCGCCGCAACCTCGCGACGCTCCGCGACCCGGCCGTCACGACCGGTTACGACGACATCGAGGACGTCGGGTTCCTCGCTCGCCGCGACGGCGCCTCCTGGCAGTCGATCTACTACGACACGCCGCGGAGTCTCCGGCCGAAGCTCGGGCTGGCCAACGACCGGGGCCTCGCCGGGGCCGGGTTCTGGGCGCTCGGCTACGAGCGCGGCCTCCCCGAGTACACCGACCTGATCGCGGCATTCCGGCTCGGCCAGACGATGACGGTCGCGGCCGGAGGTCCATGACGGCCGGTCCGATTCTGACGTCGGCGGACCTCAACCGGGCGATGCTTGCCCGCCAGCACCTGCTGGCACCGACCTCGCTCGGGATCGTGGCGGCGATCGAGGCGATCGGCGGGCTCCAGGCGCAGGAGCCCGCGTCACCGTACGTCGCGCTCTGGAGCCGTCTCGCCAACTTCGAGGCGGCCGAGCTCGATCGCGCCTTCGTCGACCAGAGCGTGGTCAAGGCGACGCTGATGCGGGTCACGCTCCACGCGGTCAGCGCGACCGACTACGGCCAGCTCCTGCCCGCGGTCCGGCCGATGCATCACGCGCTCCGGCGACGGGGAGCGGCGGCGGTCGACGATGCGATCGTCGCCCGGCTCGGGCGGTCCGCCCTGGCCCATGCTGCGGAGCCGCGGTCGAATCCGGCGTTGCGGGCCCACGTCGAGGCGGAGGCGGGCCGGCTCGGGGTCGATCTCGACGAGGTGTGGTGGTGGGTCCGGCTCCGCCACGACTTCATCCACGTGCCGACGACGCGGCCGTGGTCGTTCAGCCGGCGACCGATCCTGACCGCGGCTTCGGCCTGGCTCGACGCCGCGGTCTTCGCCGATGAGCCCGAGGCAATCGAGCATCTCGTCCGGCGCTATCTCGGGGCGTTCGGGCCGGCGACGCTCGCCGACGCAGCGGGCTGGTCCGGCCTGAGTGCCACGGCGCTTCGTCCCGGCCTGGCCGCCATCGAGGGCGCCGGCGAGGTGTGGCACGGTCGTGACGAGGCGGGCCGCCTTCTGGTCGATCTCGCGCAGGCGCCGCGGCCCGGCGGCGACGTCGAGGCCCCACCCCGGCTGCTCCCGATGTGGGACAGCATCCTGCTCGCCCATCGCGATCGGACCCGGCTGATGGACGACGCGACGCGCTCATTCGTCATCGGCCGCAACGGCGACACGCTGCCGGCGTTCCTCGTGGACGGTCGGGTGGCCGGCCTGTGGTGGGCGGTCGGCGACGACGGCGGCGGACGCTGCCGAATCGAGCTCGAGCCGTTCGGTCGGCTCGCGCCGGGAGCGATGCCGGAGCTGGCGCGCGAAGCCGAGCGGCTCGCGGCGTTCCTCGAGCCGCTCGATCCGAACGTCTACAGGCGCTATCGGAGGAGCCGGGCGCGGCGTCGGCCCGGCGCCTGATCGACGATCCGATGCGAAAACCCGCGACACGCCGCGCGATTGCCGTGGATACTGCGCAGATCGGTCCGTGCAGGGAGACTGAGATGCGGCGGTTCCTGGGTGCGCTCCTCGTCGTGGCCTTCGTCATGGCTGGGTGCGGCGGCGGCGACAACGGTGGCGGTGGTGGTGGCGGGGGCGGCGGCGCCGATCTGCCGGTGGCGCCCATCGTGATCTTCGGCACAGCCTACGACCCGGCCACCCTCGCGGTGGCGGGCAAAGCGGGATCGTTGAAGGCCGGGACGCCGATGGTCGCTGTCGGCCGGGCGTTCACGGCGCGCCCACCGGGCGAGGTCACCGTCGTGGTCAGCAGCGGCTCCAGCATCAAGCCGGCGCGCCCGGTGGGTGCCTCGAACAGCCCCGACAGCGCCGACCTCTTCGCCACCGACCTGACACCCGATCGGCTCACCCCTGGGACCTGGCAGGTCGAGTTCCATGCCGGCGGCAGGATCATCGCGTCGGGCTTCCTTGCGGTCACGCCCTGACGGTCGTCGCCTGAGGGTCATCGTCTGACGGCCGGCTCCCGGACGGATCAGGCCGAGCCCTTGCGTACGTCCCGGCCGGGAACACCCCGTCGGGCGAGCTCGGCTGCGAGGCCGTCCAGATCGTCGGCCGAGATATAGATCGCGGGAACCTTGAACACCGCCCACGGGACGCGCTCCAGAAAATCGAGCCGCACCCCGCCGTGGCGGCTGCCGCCGAACGTGACGTCGCCGTGGCGAATGCTCATCCGGATGCCGATCGCCGTGATCCACAGGAATGGCCCCTCGATCTGCCACCGGGCGACGTTGGCCATCGGCGTCCGGAAGTGGGCCCACCCGAACCGGACCTCGAGGTCGCCGTCCGGCCCGTCGCCGAGCTCGATCCACGAGTCGTCGGCGCGGACGCCGAAGAGGATGCGGAGGAGGGGCCGCGATCGGCGGCCGATGCGGATGGGGAATCGGGTGGCGGACATGATCGGAGCGTAGCGGTCGAGCGGCAATCGGGTCGGACGCCGCACAGGATGTCGCGCGCAACGGGATCCGGGAATGTCCGAAGGACTCGACGCGCTGTGGGGTCCATGGGGACGCCGATCCGGTGTGGTTCAGCGCCCGCCGCAGACCTTGGCGACGGAACAGTAGGCGACGCTCCCGTCCACGATCGTCGCGACGACCGTCAAGGCCCGGATCTCGTCGGGCGTGCCGGCTGTGAGGTCGCCGCTCAGAATCGTGACGTCCCCGAGGGCGCCCGCTGCCAGGTGGCCACGCCGTGTCGCATCGCCCAAAACATACGCCGCGTCGACGGTCACGGCGCGCAGCCCCTGCTCGGCGGTGAGCAGCTGGTCGAGGACCCAGGCAGGGGTTTTCGGGTTGGCCCGGCCACGGCCATCCATTCCGCCGGCAATCTCGTCCACGGGCCGGCCGATGTCATCGGTCAAGGCGAAGCCCGGATAGATCCACGGTGTGTCGGTTGCCGCCGCGACGTGGAGCCCAGCGTCCACGAAGTCTCGCCAGCGGGCAAGCCAGCCG
>JACDAH010000499.1 GCA_013695505.1 Chloroflexota bacterium
GATCCGTGGCGTGGCCACTCGAGTCCGGGGCGCCGGGCTCGGCGTGGTCGCCCATGCGGACGTGAAGCGGCTGAACGAGCGAGTCGTCGGGATCATCCAGATCGAGTCCAGCGGGGGCCTCCGCGACGCCGACCCGATCGCCGCGATCGACGGCGTCGACGTCCTCTTCGTCGGGCCCGCCGACCTGTCGCATTCGCTCGGCATCCCCGGCCAGTTCCAGCACCCCGACTATCTCGCCGCCCTCGAGCGAGTGGTCGCCGCCTGCCGGGCCCACGGCAAGGCGGCCGGGATCCTCGTCTACGACCCTGCCGTCGTCGCGCCCCACCTCGAGCTCGGATTCACGTTCGTCGGGATCGGGGCGGAGGCGGCGTTCGTGGCCGACGGCGCGCGGCGGTATCTCGATGCCGTCCGAGGAATGACGGCGACCGCCCGATGATCGCCTTCCTGAAGCGCTGGCTGCGCCCGTTCAAGCCGGTTCTCGCACCGATCTGGCACTGGATCCGTCCGCGCCTCCTCGAGGCGAACCCGAACTCGTTCCGCAACACCCGGGAGCGCTGGACTGCCCGGGTCGCCACGAAGATTCGGGCCATCCTTCACCGACCGGAGCCGCCGATCCGGCCCTTGCGGTACCACGAGATCGTGGAGCTCGCGGCCCGGGTGCCGTACTACAAGCATCGGATCGACTACACCGAAGCCGCAGCCGTGGTCGCCCGCGACCTCATCCGTCGGCGCGGCCTTCGGTCGGCCCTCGAGCTCGGACCGAACCTCCAGCCCTTGATCATCGGTGCCGACGTGATGGACATCACCGATCGGCCCGAGCTCATCGCGACCGGCCGGCGGATCATCCACGACGCGACATCCGCCCCGTGGCCGGTGGACGACCGAGCGTTCGACCTCTTCGTCGCCCTTCAGGTATTCGAGCACCTCGGCACCAGCCAGGCGAGCATCTTTCGCGAGGTCCGGCGGGTCGCACGGAACGCCATCCTGTCGCTGCCGATCGAGTGGGTGATGGACGATCCCCGCAACTGCCATCACATGCTGACGAATGAGCACGTTCTCGGGTGGTTCGCCCCGGTCGTCCCCACCCGCGTCGTCGTCGGCAACGGCGGCCGGCGCAAGCGCCTGATCTATGTATTCGAAGACCTGCCGGTCCCGGACTCGGCGGTTCCGGAGGGGACGACCGCGGCGTCGGCCTTAACCGGCGCACCCGCCTCGACGGTCGCGACCGCGGCTCCGGCCTCGACCGGCGCGCCCGCCTCGACCACGGCGCCCATCGCCACCGCCGGCTGACGTCGCGTCAGCCCGGCGAGTGCATCTCGGCGTCGAGCGGTGATGCCGGCTCGGATGACCCGGCCGGTCGATCGGCCGTCTGGGCGATGAGGACGCCGGTGATGATCAGCCCCGCCCCGACGAGCTGGACTGGGGCGAGCGTCTCGTGGAGGGTGAACCAGGCGAGGGTGACAATGATGAGCGGCTCGACGGTGCTCACGAGCGCTGCCTGGGCCGCACCGATCCTGCGTGCGCCCGCGTAGAAGGTCTGGATCGCGAGGAAGGTCCCGGCGAACCCGATCGCGAGCAGGTAGGGCCAGGACGCCCCCGGAATCCGGTTTGGCAGGAAGGGCCGGCCCGTCGCTATCGCGGCGCCAACGAACAGGACGCCGGTGGCGGTGATCATCAGAGCGCTCGCGGCCGCGGCATCGTGCACCCGGTCATGGCCCGCGGACTCCTGGGCGAGGTGGCCGCGGCGCTCGCCCGCGAGTCGCGCCGACAGCACGATCCAGCCGGCGTAGATCAGTGGCGATGCAAGGACGAGGGCGATGCCCGCGACCGGCGGCGGGGTGCGCAGATCGATCCCCCCGAGGGCAAGGATCACGCCCACGAGCGCGATCCCGAGGGCGATCCACGGCCGACGACCGGCCAACCGGGTCGTGAGCCGAAGCGACAGCACGGCCACGATCGCCGGATAGAGGTAGACGAGGACGCCGGCAAGCGAGGCTGGAACGGTCTCGAGCCCGGCGTAGTACGTCCCCGCATTCCCGGTGTACCAGACGCCCAGCCCGACCGCAATCAGGGCCGGCCGCCGGCCGAGGCGTCGGATCGCGGCCCGCCGAGTCGGAGAAACGAGCAGCCAAGCCCAGGCAAGGGCCGCGCCGATCGTGAACCGCCAGGCAAGGAGCTGGAGCCAGTCGAGCCCGGTCGCGTAGATCGGCTTGGACAGCACCGTCCCGGAGCCGAAGCCGGCCGCCGAGATCACGATCAGGAGCAGCCCGAGGGCGCGGCGGCGATCCACCGCCGGAGGCTAGCAGTGATGCGCCTCCGGCCGCGCCGCGTCCCGGAGGCCACGGTGCGGCGCGGATTGGGT
>JACDAH010000504.1 GCA_013695505.1 Chloroflexota bacterium
CCCGGCGACCGTCGCCGAGGTGCTCCCGGGCGGATACAGGTGGCAGGCGACCCGGACGTCGTCGATCGTGACCTCCGGCGGCACCACCTCGGTGCAGATATCCATCACGAACGGGCAGCGTGCCGCGAACCGGCAGCCGGGCGGCGGGTTGCGCAGGTCCGGCGGCGAACCTGGGATGACGTCGAGCGTCCGCCGATCGGCCCGGATGCTTGGGTAGGACGAGAGCAGCTTCTGGGTGTAGGGGTGGCGTGGTCGGCGGAAGACCTCGCCAACGGGTCCTTCCTCCGCGACCCGCCCCGCGTACATGACCATGATCCGGTCGCACGTCTCCGCGATGACCGACAGGTCATGGGTGATCAGGATCAGCGACAGACCGAGGTCCAGGCGCAGCCGCTCGAGGAGCTCCAGGATCTGGGCCTGGATCATCACATCGAGGGCGGTCGTCGGCTCGTCGCCGATGACGATCGCGGGATCGCAGGCAAGCGCCATCGCGATCATCGCCCGCTGCCGCATCCCGCCCGACAGCTCGTGGGGATAAGCAGTTCCGCGGTTCTTCGGGATTCCGACCAGCTCGAGGAGCTCGCCGGCACGTTTGCGGGCCTTCGATTCGGACAGATCGAGGCGCTCCACCAGCGGCTCGGCGATCTGGTCGCGTAGCCGTTGGACCGGGTTGAGCGCGTTCATCGCGCCCTGGAACACGATCGAGATCTCGCGCCAGCGGTAGCGCCGCAGGGCATTCGCGCTTTTCGGAACGAGATCGATCCCGAAGTACCTGATCGAGCCGCTGACGATGCGCCCGTTCGACGGCAGGAGGCGCACGAGCGACAGCGCGGTCGTGGTCTTGCCGCAGCCGGACTCGCCGGCGATCCCGAGGGCCTGACCCTGCTCGAGCCGGAAGCTCACGCCATCGACGGCGTGGACGGTCGAGCCATCGAGCTCGAACCACGCGCGGAGATCGTCGACGACGAGCAGTGGCTGACTCGGATCGGCCTTGCGCGGCAGCGTCCGGCCGCGGGCATCGACCGGCAGCGCCGCGGCCGCGTCCTTCGAACGGGACCCGGCCCCGGTCCGGCTGGTCATCGGGGAGTCTCGGTCATCGCCTGATCCGCTCATCGCCGCCCCAGGCGCTTCGGGTTGAGGAGGTCGTCGAGGGCGCTGCCGACCAGCGTGAACGCGAGCACCACAAGGACGATCCCGGCGCCGGGCGGCACGAAGTACCACCACGCGCCGAGGCCCGGCGCGCCACTCGCCCGGGCTGCCTCGAGGATCTGACCCCACGACGGCTGGAATGGATCACCCAAGCCGACGAACGACAGGGTCGTCTCGGTCAGGACGGCGCCGGCGAACGTCAGGACCGCGTTGGCGACGATCAGGTTGATCACGTTGGGCAGGATGTGGCGGCGCATGATGTGGCCGCTCCCGGCCCCGATCACGCGGGCCCGATCGACGAACGCCCGCTCCCGGAGCGACAGCGTCTGGCCGCGGATGATCCGGGCCGTCGACGACCAGCTCGTGATGCCGATCACGACGACGATCACGATCAGCGTCATCCGGATCCCGAACACCTCGGTCGCCGCGGAACCGACGAGGTCCTGGATGATGGGAGTCAGGATCAAGGCGAGGACGAAGGTCGGGATGACGAGGAAGAAGTCCGTGATCCGCATGAGGAGCGCGTCGAGCCAGCCGCCGACGAACCCGGCGACGATTCCGATCACGGCCCCGATCGCGACGGTCACCAGCGTCGCGAGGAACCCGATCACGAGCGAGATCCGGGCGCCGTACACGGTCTGATTCAGCATATCCCGGCCAAGCTCGTCGGTCCCGAAGAGGTGAGCGCCGGTCGGCGGTTGGAGACGGTGTCCCGTCGCGGTCACGGCCGTCTGGAGCGGGCCGACGAAGACCTGCGGCGCGATCGAGAGGACGATGAAGATCGTCAGGATCACCACGCCGATGAAGCCCTCCGGGCGGCGCAGCAGGCGGCGCACGATCGTGCCCGAGCCGAGCGCCCGGCGGAGGCCGCGCGGCGTCGTCCCCTGGATCGATGCCGCGGTCATGTCCGGACCCGCGGATCCAGGGCCCCGTACACCAGGTCGGCGACGAGGTTTGCGAGGACGACCGACACCCCGAGCAGCAGGAACACCCCCTGGAGCACCGGGTAGTCGCGGGCCGTCAGGGCCTCGACGGCGAGCGTCCCGAGACCCGGCCAGTTGAAGACGACCTCGACCGTGATCGCCCCGGCAACGACGTAGCCGAGGTTGATCGCGACCAGCGATACGGTCGGCAGCAGGGCATTCGGGAGGGCGTGCCGGCCGAGGATCCGCCCTTCGCGAAGGCCCATCGCCCGCGCCGTCTGGACGTAGTCCTCCGACAGCGTCTCCACGATCGAGGAGCGCATGACGATCGCGTACTGGCCGACGAGACCCAGGGAGACCGTCGCGAGCGGCAACGCTAGGTGGCCGGCGAAGTCGAGGAACCGCTCCCACAGCCCCGGGTACTGTGCACCCGCCGTCAGCATCCCGAATGTCGGAAACCAGCGGAGGGTGGTGGCGAAGATCAGCAGGAACGCCATCCCGAGCAGGAAGTACGGTGTGGAATAGAGGACGAGCGAGATGCCGTTGCCGACGTAGTCGACCGCACCGCCCCGCCGCCATCCGGTGTAGGCGCCGAGCAGCAGCCCGAGCACGATCGCCACGAGCTCACCGAGGCCGAACAGGATGACCGTCGGCCAGATCCGCTGGGCGAGGACGTCGCCGACGGGCCGCCCGTGGGCGATGAACGAGAATCCCAGGTCGCCGGTCGCGGTCGCGCCGACGTACGCGACGAACTGGTCCGGGAACACTGGCTTGTCGAGGCCCCAGCGCTCCCGCGTCTGCTGGAGGATCTCGGCGGTCAGGTTTGGCGTGCCGCGCAGGATCACCCGTTCCGGCGATCCCGGCATGGCCCGGAACAGGACGAAGTTGATGAGCGCGATCAGGACGATCGTGACGACTGCCGACGCGAGCCGCCGACCGAGATAGCCGACCTTCACCGGCGGCGGCCGGACGAGGTCAGCCCGAATCGGTCAATGCGCGACGTGGCCGGGGAGCGCCCGAAGGCACTCCCCGCCAGCCC
>JACDAH010000534.1 GCA_013695505.1 Chloroflexota bacterium
GCTGACCGCACCCCGTCCGGCGGCCTATCCGACCTGGAGCGAGCCGCCGTCCTTCGCCGAGCTCGGCCCAATCGGCTGGTTCCGGTCGCGCCTCGGCCAGCGGCCGGCCCGGGCCGATCGCTCGCGAGCACTCCATGGCGAGCCGCCCGGACGCCTCGACAAGCTCGATGTCTGGATCCTCGTCGTCCTCATCACGTCGATCCTCGGGATCCGGATGTTCCGCCTGTCCGAGCCCTACCAGATGCACTTCGATGAGGTCTACCACGCCCGGACCGCGACCGAGTTCCTCCAGAGCTGGCGCTACGGGATCGACCACGACATTTACGAGTGGACCCACCCGCACCTTGCCAAGTACGCGATGGCCGGTGGGCTCGTGGCGTGGGGCAACGACCGGGTGACGGCCACGAGCAGCATCGGCGCCCCCGTTCTCGACGCCGTGGTCGAGCCGCGTTTCGACGACCCCGAGCGGCCCTCCCTCCGGGTCGGCGATCGGGTCGACGTGGTCACCGGCTCGGAGCTCCGCTCGTATGACCTCGAGACCCGGGCCCTCATCGCGTCGATTCCGGTCCCGGGCGCGCAGGCGGTCGCCTTGCGCTCGGACAACCAGGACCTCTTCGTCGGCGGATCGGACGGGACGATCTGGACCATCGATGGTTCGACCCTCGACACCGCTCGCCAGGCCAAGTCCCGGGACGCTGTCGCGGAGCCGGTCGAGCTGGGTCACGTCGACGGCTCGATCAAGCGCCTGTTCGTCAGCTCGGACGGCTCGGCAGTGGTCGTCCTTACTTCGGACGACAAGGTCCGCGCGCTGACCGCCGAGTCGGGCGACGTCCTCGGGACGGTCCAGCTCGATCACGTCAGCGATCTCGGCCCGATCGTGAGCGCGCCGATCCTGGCCGGCGAGCCCGGCGCCGTCGAGGATCCGAAGGCCGCCGCCACGGCGATCGCGACCATCATCGGCGGCTCCGCGGCGACCTACGAGGCGCGACTTGGCGGCACGTCCCGGCTGATCGTGGCGGGGATCAACGGTGCCGACGAGCAGAGCGACATCAAGAAGGCGATCGACGACGGACGCCTGGCCGGGCTGGCGATCGAGACGTTGCCCCAGGTCGCGGTCGCGGACGCGAACGGGATCGAGCTGATCGATCCGACCACGGGCGCCCTGACGAGCACGATCGACATCGGCGGGCCGGCCCATGGACTCGCGCTGTCGGCCGTCGACGGCGACCGGTTGTACGTCACGACCGATCCCGACCCGGCCACCCACGACCTCGGCCGGATCGCGATCGTGGCGGTCGGCGGTGACGCGGCGAAGAGCGGCCCCGTCCTCTCCGAGTCGATGAAGATGCCGGGGCCCGTGACCAGGGTCGCGTACAACGCGGCGACCCAGATGGTCCACGTCCTCGGCCGGACACCGGGCGGCGACGCGACGATGTACGCGGTGGCGATCTTCGTGATCGAGCCCCACGCCCGGTCCGTCTTCGCCGACGCGCGACTCCCGTTCGAGCCGACGGCGTGGGCGATCGACGTGGCGCGCGACTACCCGACCGACGACCGCGAGCAGATCCTCGCGTTCGGCGGCAGCGGCGAGGTCGCCAGCGTCGACGTCGGCATGCATGAGTTCGCGTGGCGGCTGCCGGGCGTTCTTTCCGGGGCGGCCATGGCCGGCTTCCTGTATCTCCTGGCCCGGATCCTCTTCCGGCGGCGAACCGTGGCGCTGTTCGTGGCGATCCTGACCTTCGCCGACGGCATGCTGTTCGTGCAGTCGCGGATCGGGATGAACGATGCCTACGTCGGGCTCGGAATCGTCGCGGCCTACACCCTGTTCGCGGCCCTCTGGACCGGCACCTGGAAACACCGGGGCGCGTTCTGGATCGGGATGCCCCTGATCGGCCTGTTCCTCGGCCTCGGGCTGGCATCGAAGTGGGTCGCCCTGTACGCGATCCTGGCACTGGGCTTCCTCGTGCTGGTCCGGAGCGCCCTCGGCCGGTTCCTGGCGATCGTGGCCCTGGTCGTCATGACCGCCGTGCTCGGCTATCTCGCGATCAACGTCCCGGCCGGCACCGGGTTCGGAAACCTGCCGTTCGTCGCGATCATGGTCGCCCTGACCGTCACCGCTGTCATCACCAACGTCCTCCACCCCATGCGCTGGTCGCTCGACGAGATCCGGTTCGCGATGGGCGCTCCGGTTGTCGTCGCTGCCCTGATCGCACTGGTGGCCATCGCCACGCAGAGGGCGGCCACGCCGATCGCGATCGGCGGCGTGAAGGTGACCCCGCTCGAGGTAACCGTTGCCCTGGCCGCGCTCGGCGCCGTGGTCTACGCGGCCTTCGTCGGCGCTGCCCGGCTCGGGTTCGGGCCGCTCGCGCCGCCGCCCGCCCCGGACGACCCCGCCGCCTTGCTG
>JACDAH010000536.1 GCA_013695505.1 Chloroflexota bacterium
CCGGCGCGCAGGGCGCGGACGTTGTCCGAGGCCCGCTCGCTCTTAGGCGCCGACGCCATCGACGGTCACGATGACCGACTCCAGCCGCATCCCGAGGAGGCGCTCGACGGCCGTCGCGACGACGGCCCGGACGTCGTCGGCGATGGTCACCAGCTGCTGGCCGGGCCGGGCGACGATCCAGACCCGGATCCGGACGCCGTCGTCCGAGAGGCGGGTCACGATCGGCGGCCCGGCGAGGCCCGCGCGCCAGGCAGGTCCGCCTCGCGCCACGCGGGCGACCCCGGGGATGGCGATCGCAGCGAGACGGACCATCTCGGCGATGACGCCGCCACCGACGGTCAACTCCGGGCCGCTCACGGCGCGGATTCCAGGGCAGGATCCGGTGGTGCCGGCAGATCCGCCGACGGCGCGTCGCGATCGACGCCGACCGGCTCCACGCCAGCCGTGCCTGGCCGAAGCGCCGCTGCGATCAGATCCGGGACGCGGGCCCGGGCCATCGTCGCCGCGACGCCGACTCCGTAGCCGATCATTCGCCGCTTCGCCCGGCCATGCGTGATGATCACGGTCCCCTTGACCCCGAGGAGCGGCGAGCCGCCGACCTTCTCGTAGTCGAAGACCTGGCGGATCCGGACGACGCTCGGCTGCATCAGGAGGCCCGCGATCCGGCCCCGCAGCGAGCCCCGGAATTCGCGTCGGAACAGGTCGAAGATGTAGGTCGACAGGCCTTCGAAGAACTTGATGACGACGTTGCCGAGGACCGCGTCGCAGACCACGACGTCGGCCTGGTGGCGGGTCAGGTCCTTGCCCTCGACGTTGCCGATGAAGTTCAGGTCGGTCTGGTCGAGGAGCTCGGTCGCCTGCTGGATCCGGAGGTCGCCCTTGCCCTTCTCCTCGCCGATCGAGAGAAGCGCGACGCGCGGCCTGTCGACGCCGAGGACGCGCTGGCTGAAGATCGAGCCCATCCGGGCGTATTGAGCGAGGTTCTCTGGGCTCGAGTCGGGGTTTGCCCCGATGTCGAGCAGGACGAGGGTCCCGCCGTCGGTGATCAGCTGGACCGCGAGGGCAGGCCGGTCGACGCCCGGCAATCGCCCGAGGCGGAGGACCGCGGCAGCCATGCCGGCGCCGGTGTGTCCGGCGGTGACGACCGCATCGGCATTGCCGTGCTTCACGAGGTCGATCGCGACGAGGATCGTCGAGTCCTTCTTCTCGCGGAGGGCCATCGCCGGGTGCTCGTCCATGCCTACGACCTCGGACGCGTGGACGATCGCGACGTTGGCGGGCAGGGTTCCCGCGATCGCGGCAAGCGTCGCCGCGTCGCCGACGAGGAGGACGCGATCCTCCGGGTGCGCCCGGGCGTGATCGAGGGCGCCGGGAACGATCTCGGAGGGACCGTGGTCGCCACCCATCGCGTCGATTGCGATGGTCACCCCCCGGCCATCATCGTGGGCCGCGCCGGCGGGCGACGGGGTCGGGCGGTCGAACGCGGCGACCACCTCAGGAGGCGGTGTCGGTCGCGGTCTGCTTGAGCTCGACGGCCTGGCGGCCCTGGTACCAGCCGCAGTTGGGGCAGACGTGATGCGGCAGCTTCTTCTCGTGACAATGCTCGCACTCTACGAGCTCCGGCACGCTCAGCGCCAGGTGGGCGCGGCGCTCGCCCTGACGGGCATGCGAGACGCGTCGCTTGGGAACTCCCACGGTCCGTGGTCTCCTTCGATGTCAGGTTCGCAACGACGGGTCGGGCCGGTTGGGCTCAGGACGCGCCGGGATGCCCAGCCGGACTGGCAGGGCCGATGGCGGAGTGTACCGGAAGCGCCGTTCCCACGCGAGGACGCGAGGCGTGGGCGCCGATCGTGACTGCCTTGCCGCCAACGTCGCGCCACCTACCAACCGGGGTGGTAGGAAGGACCGACGACTGGCGGTTCCCGCGATGACGGGCCACCGAGTAAGCCGCCGACGGCAAACAGTCGCTCGCGGGGGAGCCGATGACGTGCATCGCACCACCCGGGTTGGTATTCGGCCAATGTCGAGCCCGGCACCAGGCGAGAGGCAACGCGGAGCGGTCCCGACGCGGTGCCGGACCAAGACGCGGATGTTGTCGATCCGATGTCCCGTCTCGGCCGCGACCGGCGGCCAGCCGTCCACGCCCTCGAGATCGACGGCGACCCGGAGACAGTTCGTCCTCAGTCGGCGACGAAGCCGCGCAGGGCCTCGAGACGCGGATCGACGTCGTCGTCGGGATGGTCGTGGTGGCCGTCGTCGAGCGGCAGCCCGCAGACGACGCACAGCCCCGGGCAGTCCGCGCGGTCGAGCGGCGCGATCGGCATCGTCAGCAGGATCGCCTCGCGGATCGGCTGCTCCAGATCGAGCTCGTGATGGTCGGTCAGC
>JACDAH010000003.1 GCA_013695505.1 Chloroflexota bacterium
GAGCCCAGCTGCGTGCGGGCGGTCCGGTCGGCTCGGTCGGGCCCGGCGGCTGCTCCCGGAGGCTCAGTCGGCCGCTCCCGACGGCCCGGTCGGCCCGCGCCCGAAGCCAGGCGATCAGGGTGGCTGATCAATTTGCCGTCGATCGCGCTTGGCCGCCCTCCAATTCGACCGATGTACTGCTCCATGGGGCCGACGTCAAGCGCGGTGATCGCTCGATCGATCAATCACCCTGATCAGGCGTGTTCGGTGAGTCCGGCCTGATGAGTCCGATCCGGTGGGTCCTTGCGAGCCGCGAGCTTGGCGAAACCACGGGGGACGCCGATGAGCCGCGGATAAGGACCGCGCGCTACACCTGTCCGATGGCCACGCCACCCGTCATCGTCCAGCTCGGCGTCACGATCAAGCAGATGCGACTTCGTATCGGATGGACGCAGCGCGAACTCGCCCGCCGAGCTGATGTGTCCCAAGCCCTGGTCTCCGCGATCGAGAACGGCCGGCTGCCGACGTTGACCTTCGCGACTGCCGCAAGGTTGATCGAGGTGATGGGAGGTCGGCTCATCATCGATGCAACTCAGCCATTCCTTGCCGATCGCGAGCGGCAGCGGGATGCCGGTCACGCCCGATGCGAGACCTATGCGGCCCGCCGGCTCGAGGTGGACGGCTGGCTGGTCGAAACGGAGGTCGAGGTTGCCGGCGACCGGTCCCGCGGATGGATCGACCTTCTTGCATTCCATCCGCCCACCCGCACGCTTCTGGTCGTCGAGATCAAGACCGAGTTGCACGACCTGGGCGCGATCGAGCGCTCGCTGGGGTGGTACCAGCGCGAGTCGTGGTCTGCCGCCCGCCGGCTCGGCTGGCGGCCGGCCCGGGTGGTGGGCTGCCTGCTGATCCTGGCGACCGAGGCAAACGACAGGCGGATCCGGGAGAACAGCGGATCTCTCCGGCGCTCCTATCCTCTCCGATGGCGTGAACTCGCGAGCATCGTCGCGGGACATTCCGTTCTGCCGACGCCGGGTTGCGCGCTCGCCATGCTCGACCCGCGCTCCCGGCGCGTCCAGTGGATTCGATCCACACGGGATGACGGCCGAAGATCCCCTGCGCCGTATGCCGACTACATCGACTTCATGACCCGACTCCAGTCGCGGGCATGGCTTTCGAGGCCAGCGGCGGCGCGGGCACGGCCCCCGAGGGCGGCGGCGCGGGATCAGGCTGGCTGATCAGATTGCGACTCATCATGCGTGGCCGCTGCCCGGATCGCGCCGCCGATGTCGGAACTGCGTGACGGCTGAGCGCGCTGGCAGCTCGATTGATCAGCGACCCTGATCAGCCCGAATAGCACGGCACCGGCGAGGGGCCTCCAGCGGGCGTCGGCAGGGCGCGGGTCGAGGCCGCCAAGCGCGCGTCGGCAGGGCGCGGGTGGAGGCGCGCCAGGTCGCGGCACTTCCAGCGGGTCTCGGCAGGGCACGGCCCCCTAGGTCGGCGCAGGATCAGGGTGGCTGATCAAATTGCGACGCATCATGCGTGGCCGCTACCCGGATCGCGCCGCCGATGTCGGAACTGCGTGACGGCTGAGCGCGCTGGCAGCTCGATTGATCAGCGACCCTGATCAGCCCGAGCAGGGCAGGGCACGGGCGGGGGCACGCCAGCCGCCCCCGAGCGTGGGCTATGCTCCGGCCATGCTCAGCGGCGGATCGGCGGCACGTGGCGGCGAGACGACGCCGCGGATCCTGATCGTCGACGACGCCCCGAACCTCCTTGTCCTCCTGGCCGACCAGCTCCGCGCCGACGGCTTCGACATCCAGACCGCGCGCGACGGAGACGAGGCCCTCCGCCGCCTGAAGAGCGGCTGGCCCGACCTCCTGATCATTGACATGATGATGCCGCGGATGGACGGGTTGACGCTCGCCCGCGAGATCAAGGGCCGGGCGGACCTGCCGATCATCGTCCTGTCGGCGATCGATGCCGGAGACTCCAAGGCCGACCTGCTCGAAGAGGTCGCCGAGGACTACGTCACCAAGCCCTACCACTACCCGGAGCTGCGGGCCCGGATCAACCGGATTCTCCGCCGCCTCGGCGACAAGGTGCCCCGTCAGAGCCTCGTCCTCGGGGCGAACCTGACCCTCGATCTCCATCGTCGCGAGGCCACGGTCGCCGGCGAGGTCGTTCAGCTCACGCCAACCGAGTCGCGCCTGCTCTATGCCCTCGCCGCCAACCTCGGCC
>JACDAH010000016.1 GCA_013695505.1 Chloroflexota bacterium
CCCCCCCCCGGCCGTCAGCGCTCGCGCAAAGCGCTCATCACGTCGAGCCGGTTGAGCGCTCCTGCGGCTCCGCCGATGGCCAGCGTCGCACCGGCCGCGACGAGCACGACGAATGCGAAGATCGGCGTGACCGGGATGGCCGGATGATCGGGCGCGGGGTCGAAGACACCGCTGAGGACCTGGAGCAGCGAGAGACCGACAACGGCGCCCGCCACGATCCCGATGGCGATCCCGGCGAACGTGATGGCGGCGGCTTCCGCTGCGAGGCCGATCCGGACCTGCGCCGGCTCGGCTCCGATCGCAACGAGGGTGGCGAGCTCGCGCCGCCGATCGGCCAGGCCGGCGAGGAGAAACAGGGCAATCCCGACGCCGCCGATCAGGACCGCGAACGAGACGTCGATCCAGGCCAGGTCGGCGAGGTCGACCGAGGTGATCTCGTTGGCCAGGCGGGCCGACGTAGTCGACACGTCGGTCACCGTCCAGCCCCCGCCCAGCCGGGTGGTGAGACGCCCGCTGCCGGCACCGGGCTCGCCGTCGGCCGAGGCAAGGACGAACGAGATGCGGTCGTTGGCGGTCTGTCTGGCGACGTAATCGAGGTTCGCGACGAGGAATGCATCCTTCGGCGCGGTGGGGAACTCGAGGGCGATCCCGACCATCTTGAAATCGACCTGGCGCAGGACGCCGGTAGCGTCTGGCACGCGGATCCGGACACGGTCGCCGGCGACAATGCTGTAGTCCTTGGCCGTCTCCGCCGAGACGAGGATCCCGTCCGGCTGGGCACGCAGCGCGGCCATGGCGTCGGTCGCCGAGATGCCCGAGAAGAAGCTGTCGGCCAGGGGCGCCACCGTCGGCAGGACCGCCGGGTCGATCGCCAGCAGGTCCTGGGCCTCGGGGCCGACATACACGATCCGATCGACGAACCCGGTCGCCGCGAGGACACCCGGTCCGGCCGCCTGACGAGCCGCGTCTGTGGTGGCCGCGGCCTCGGGGACGGCCTTGAGATCCGCACCCAGGGTCAGTCGAGCGTCCACCAGCTGCTGCTGTCGATACGTTGCGTCGAAGAGCAGGACGCTCGTGGCGAAGCCGACGGCGAGGGCGACGACGACCACCACTGGGGCAACAGTTGTTGCTCGTGCCTGGAGCGACGCACCGGCGAGGTCGCCGGGCGGACCCGCGAGCCGGCCGAGGATCCGCCGGACTGTGCCACGACCCGCGAGGCTGATCGCGATGCGGAGCAGGAGCAACGTGCCGCCGACCCAGATCAGGAGCGGCCCGACGAAGGCCGACAGCGCCAGGGTGACGGTCGGATTGCCCTCGGCGCCGACGACCGGGTGCACGCCGCCGTTGGCCGTCAGGAAGTAGACCGCGACGCCAGCTGCGAGCAGCAGCACGTCGATCCGAAGCCGCTGCCAGATGGGCCGGCGGACGCGAACCAGCTCGCTCCTGCCGGCCGCGATCTCGCCCTTGAGCCCGCTCCGCAACGACAAGCCTGCGGTGATGCCACCGAGCAGCGTCGCCCCGACAACCGACCAGCCGGCGATCAGGGCGATCTCGCCGGGACCGCCGGCTGCGACGAGAGCCCCGCCAAAGAGCACCTCGGCCATCGCCGTGCCGAGGGCGACGCCGGCAACGGCGCCGAGGAAGGTCGCGAGGAGCGTCGAGACGGCGAAGACGACGGTGAGCTCGCCCACCGTCGCCCCGCGCGCTCGGAGGAGGGCCGCATGACGACGTGTCGAGTCCTGGGTCGCGTCGGCTGCGAGCCGGACGAGGCTGACGGCCAGGAGAATGCCCGGAAGGGCCAGGAACAGGAACAGGATCTGGCCCCAGGCCAGGTCGGCGGCGAGCGGCTCGAGCGCCGCCTGGGCATCGTCGACGGTCCGGAACGAGCCCGCGCCTGCGCGATCGAGCCGGTGCCGGACGAGGTCGAGCCACGGCTGGGCCATGAGCGGATTGCCTGGCACCTGGGCGTGGTCGATCTGGACATCCACCTCCCGGCGCACCGCCGGTTCGGGCGCAAACACCGGAGCGGCGGCGGTCCCGTTCGCGGCCGGATCGGTCGCGACGGCACCCAGCGGCACCTTCGGGAACACGAGCGCCTCGAGATCGGCGATCGGCATGACGGCAACGTTCGCCGGTGGGTTGGCACCGGCGGCGCGGTGGCCGGCGTCCAGCGGACCGAGGACGAGGTCCGCGCCGGAAGTGTCGATGACGCCGGATACCGGCAGACTGATCGTGGCGCCGCCGGGCAGGTGGAAGGTGACCTGATCGCCCGACACCGCGCCGAGGTTGGATGCCAGGTCGCGGCTCACCGCGATTGATTTCGAGCGTAGCTGCCCCGAAACGATCCCGAACAGGCCGGTCTTGTTCGTGTAATCGGGCCCGATGCCCACGATCACGCCTGAGCTGGTCTGGGTGGCCGAGCCGGTCTTGGCGAGCTCCGCCGAATCCACATGGACGAGATCGAATGGCAGGACGGTCCGTACGGCAGGATCCGCCGCGACGGCTGCCAGGGCGTCGGCGGCCGCGACTCCCGGCTCGAGGACGACCTGGGCGTCGACCTGGACGTCCGCCAGGGCGCGCCGGGTGACCGTGGTTCCCGAGGCCGCCCCGAACAGGAGCACGCTCGAGAGCAGCCCCGCGGCGAGCGCGGTGCCGACCATGGCCGTGATCGAGCGGCGGCCATTGCGGACGAACAGGCGGATCGCGTGCCTGGCGACCGTCACGACGCGACCTCGGCCAGGCGGCCGTCGAGCATGTGATAGCGGCGGTCGGCGCGGGCGGCGCTCACGGGATCGTGGGTCACGAGGATCAGCGACGCGCCGGCACGGGCCACGCGCTCGGCGAGGAGATCGACGATCTCGTGGCCCTGGCGCTCATCGAGGTTGCCGGTCGGCTCGTCCGCGAGGATGAGGGAGGGGGCGATGACGAGGGCGCGAGCGATCCCGACGCGCTGGCGCTCCCCGCCAGAAAGCTCGTCGACCCGGGCACGGCCTCGGTCGCCCAGGCCGACCGACGTCAGGGCGGCACGGCCCCGCTCCGCTCGCTCATCGGCGGGGACGCCGGCAAGCGACAGGGGCAGGGCCACGTTGTCGAGCGCATCGAGCGACGCGATCAGGCCGAATGTCTGGAACACGATGCCGACCCGCGTCTGGCGGAGCCTGGCCCGCTCCGCGGGGGACAGGCGGGAGAGATCGTGACCGAGGACCTCGACGGTTCCGGACTCGGCAAGGTCGAGCCCCGCAAGGAGGCCGAGGAGCGTCGTCTTGCCAGATCCGGAGGGGCCTTCGACGGCGACGAACTCGCCCCGGCCGATCGTCAGGTCGACCCCGTCGACCGCCACAACGTCGACCCCGTCCGGCGTGGGGAACCGGCGGCCGACCGAGCGGCATTCGACGATGCTCACGACGCGACCTTCCCGTCGCGGAGCTCGACCACACGGTTCGCTCGAGCGGCCACGGCCGGGTCATGGGTCGCCACGATGACGGTCGCACCGGTTTTCCTGCGGACCTCGTCGAGGAGGTCGAGGACGACCGCTGCCGTCGCGCTGTCGAGCTCGCCCGTGATCTCATCGGCAAGGATGAGGGAAGGCCGACTGGCCAGAATCATCGCGAGGGCGGCGCGCTGCTGTTCGCCGCCGGACAGGCGCGCGGCACGCCGTCTCGCCGCTGCTCCAAGGCCGACGGCAGCGAGCGCGGCAACCGCGGTCGCCCGATCAATCTCGATGCCAGCGAGGGCGCAGGTCAACTGGACGTTCTCGGCGAGATCGAGGAAGTCGACCAGGTTCGCGCTCTGGAAGACGATCCCGATCGTCGTTCCGCGGAGGCGCGTCCTGGTCGGTTCGTCCGCCGCGCCGAGGTCCACTCCGGCGACGACGACCCGGCCGGCGGAAGGCCGATCAGCGCCGGCGATCAGCCCGATCAGCGTCGACTTGCCGGAGCCAGACCGGCCGATCAGCGCGACATAGTCGCCGGGCGCCACCTCCAGGTCCACGCCCCGCAGGGCGACCGTCTCCACGTCCGCCTCGCGGTAGATCCGGATG
>JACDAH010000018.1 GCA_013695505.1 Chloroflexota bacterium
CGCCTCGACGCTCGCCGGGTCGGCGAGCTCGCGCCGGTCGTCTTTGCCACGGCCGGGGCCGGCGACGTGGCCGCCCGGGCGATCATCGATCTCCTGGCCGATGAGCTCACGACGATGGCGATCGCCCTCGCCCGGCGCGCCCACCTGGTCCGCCGCCAACCCGAGGTCGTCCTCGCGGGCGGCGTGTTCCGGACCGACGACGCGGACTTCCACGAGCGGTTGGGGGCGGGCATCGGGCGCGCCATCCCTGGCGCGCGGATCGTCCGTCTGACGGCGCCGCCGGTCGTGGGCGCGGCCCTGATCGGCCTCGACCGGCTCGCCGGCGGCTCCGCCGACCGCGCCATCGAGGCCCGGGTCCGGGCGGGGTTCGACGAGTGGAACGCCACAGCCCGGGTTGTCACGTCGTCGTAGCACCGTTCGACAGAGCGCCTCTGCGCCGCATCGCCGGGCAGGGCATCCTTGCCGCGACGTCCCTTCCTTTCGGAGTCATTTGTGTACGACGCTCCTCGCCCGGAGCGCGGCGCCAGCCGCGCCGCCTCGGTCCGGACCTCGCCGTCAGCCGCGGGCTGGATCGCGCTCGCGATCTGGGCGATGCTCGCGCTGCTCGCGATCCTGGGGACCGTCGGCGTCGTCGCCGCCTTCTCCCGGTTCACCAAGGATCTCGATCCGCCTGCCACGGTCCTCAACAACATCGGCTTCTCCGAGCAGTCGCGCATCCTCGACCGGAACGGCAAGGAGCTGGCCCGATTCGGCGGCGAGAAGCGCGAGGTCGTCGCGTTCGCGGACATCCCCCCGGTCATCATTGACGCCCAGACCGCGATCGAGGACAAGACGTTCTGGGACAACGCCGGCTTCGATCCCCTCGCGATCATCTCGGCCGCGGTCGACAGCGTCCGGGGCAACAGTCGTGGTGCGTCGACGATCACCCAGCAGCTGGTCCGCCAGCGCCTCCTCGATGACAAGCTGGTCCAGGACCCGCATCGGACGCTGGAGCGGAAGGTCAAGGAGATCATCCAGTCGATCCGCTTGACCGAAGCCTATCCCGGCGTCGAGGGCAAGCAGAAGATCATCGCCGCCTATCTCAACCAGAACTACTACGGCAACCAGTCGTACGGCGTCCTGGCGGCAGCCAAGTCCTACTTCGGAGTCAAGTCGCTCGACGAGGTCACACCGGCCCAGGCGGCGGCACTCGCCGGGCTCGTCAAGTCACCGTCGAACTACGACCTCGTCAAGAACGCCACCGCGCAATGCGTCGACCCCAGCCCGTCCGACACCACGGACACGTGCGCGGCCGACAAGGGCACCGAGCTCGTCGTCCCCCAGGATTCGACCATCGTCGGGCGCCGCAACCAGATCCTCGAGCTCCTGGCCAACGGCCGGGCGACGCTCTCGCACGATCAGTACAGCCCCGAGGACTTCCGCCGTGGGGAGGAGGAGCCGCTGACGGTCGCGCGCCAGCTCACGCCCCGCTGGAAGGCGCCGCACTTTGTGTGGGCGGTCCAGCAGGAGCTCGCCGACAAGCTCTGCGGTGACGGCGTTCCGACCTGCGGGATCGTCGAGGGCGGCGGCCTGACGATCACGACCACCCTCGACCTGAAGATCCAGGCGATCGCGGAGAAGTGGGTCCAGGCGGCCGCGGTGGTGCCCAACGCCAAGAACCCGGCGGCCCTCGCGAAGATCCTGAAGATCGGCGGCTACACCCAGTGGATGAAGAACCTGCGCGGCAAGGACATCCACAACGGAGCGCTCGTTGCCCTCGACTACCAGACCGGCGAGCTGATCGCGTACGTCGGGAGCGCCAACTACTTCGCGGCCAAGAGCACGAAGCAGTTCCAGGCGAAGTACGACGTGGTCGGCAACGGGTTCCGCCAGCCGGGCTCCGCGTTCAAGCCGTTCAACTACCTGACCGGGATCGACGACAAGAAGATCACGGCAGGTTCGATGTTCATGGACACCGCGACCGACTTCGGCGGCAAGTACAGCCCGTCCGATGCCGACAACCGCGAGCGGGGTCCGGTCCGGGTCCGGACGGCGCTCCAGTTCTCGCTCAACATCCCATCGGTCAAGGCCGCCGAGGTCAACACCCCGGAACGCGTCTTCGCCCGTGCCCGCGAGTTCGGGATGATCTTCGCCTCCGACAAGACCAATGCCGGCCTGTCGATCGCCCTGGGGGTCCAGGAGGTCCGCCCGGTCGACCTGGTGACGGCCTACGGGACCCTCGCCAACGGCGGCCTGAAGCTCGGCCACACGACGATCCTCAGCGTTCGCAATCAGGCCGGCACCGACGTCCCGTTGGAACCGCTCGCGGGCCAGCAGGTCGTCAGCCCCCAGGCCGCGTTCATCGTCACCGACATCCTGGCCGGCAACACCAACCCGACGGTCAACCCGTTCTGGGGCAAGTTCGCCTTGACCGGGCCCGCGGGCGAGCGCCGGCCCGCCACGCTCAAGACCGGCACGAACAACGACGCCAAGGATCTGAACGCCTACGGCTTCATCGCGCCGCCGACCGACGCCGGGCGGAAGAAGGGCGAGCACGCGCTCGCGGTCGGGGCGTGGAACGGCAACAGCGACAACTCGGTCGTCGGCAAGGTGTTCTCGATCGATGTGACCACGTATGTCTGGCAGGGCTTCCTCCAGGAGGCGACCAAGGCCTGGGCGATCAACGACTTCGCCCGGCCCGACGGGCTCGAGCGGGCCAAGATCGACGTCTTCACGGGGCTCCGGCCGCGATCCGGCGACGAGACGATCGACGAGTGGTACATCGCCGGGACGGCGCCCCAGACCGCGCCGGCCGCCGGCGACTGCGGCCAGAAGATCCTCGAGATGTCCGAGATCTACGAGGGCCGGTTCAAGAACTGGATGACGGCGGACCTCGATTGGCTCAAGCGAGCTGCCCGCGGTCCCGGCACGGCCGGCGGCGTCAACCGGACGGCGACGCAGTACTTCTACAACGGCCAGTTCCAGCCCTACGGCCGGTCGTGGGGCGCTCTCGTCGAGGGCCATGGCTGCACGGTGCCGAGCCCGTCAGTGACGTGCTATCCGGTACCGACCCCCGACCCCAGCGGTGTGCTGCCGTCCTTTACCATCCCGTCTGCCGACCCTTCGGCCAACATCGTGTTCGAGCCATGCCCCACTCTGAAGCCGAGCGCTCCGCCGAGCGTGGAGCCGTCGATCGAGGTCACGCCGCCGCCGAGCGAAGCTCCGACGCCACCGCCGACCGAGGCGCCAACCCCGACACCGACCGAGGCGCCAACCCCGACACCGACCGATGCCCCGACCCCCGCGCCCTCTGTGGCGGTGGCACCCGGCGGGGGCAGCTCCCCTCCCTAGCGGAACCGGCCCGGGGCGTGGCCCGGGCACCCGGCCCGGGCCCGGCCGGCGACCCGGCCCCGCGACCCGGAGCGGTAGGATCGCGAACACATGGGCCCTGAACGTGCCGTCGCCGGCCGGATCGATCTCAACGCCGATGTCGGCGAATCGTTCGGGCCGTGGCCGATCGGTGCGGACGACGAGCTGGTTCCGCTGGTCAGCAGCGTGAACATCGCCTGCGGCGCGCACGCCGGCGATCCGGCGACGATGGTCCGGACCGCCAGCCTGGCCGCCCGCCACGGGGTGGCGATTGGAGCCCATCCGGGGTATCCCGACCTCGCGGGCTTCGGCCGTCGCGATCTCGACATGAGTGCAGCCGACCTGCGCGCCTCGCTCGTCGTGCAGATCGGGGCGATCCAGGCGGCGGCGCGGCTGGCCGGCGCGCCCGTTCGTCACGTCAAGCCGCACGGCGCCCTCTACAACCGGGCGGCCGCGGATCCGGAGCTGGCGGCAACGATCGCGGCCGCGGTCCACGATCTCGACCCGGGCCTGGTTCTCGTCGGGCTGGCCGGATCGGCGTCAATCGCGGCCAGCCGGGCGGCGGGCCTCGCCGTCGCCGAGGAGGGCTTCGCCGACCGCCGGTACGAGGCCGACGGGAGGCTCCGCTCGCGGCTGCTGGACGGCGCCCTGCTCGGGCCCGACGACGCGGCGGCCCAGGCGGTCTCGATCGCCCGCGACCGGTCGGTGCGGGCGGCCGACGGCTCGCGGATCGGAGTCTCGGCGGACA
>JACDAH010000037.1 GCA_013695505.1 Chloroflexota bacterium
TCCTCGACATCATCATCGGCTCGATCACCTTCACGGGCTCGATCATCGCCTCGGGCAAGCTCCAGGGGCTGATCGCCGGCAAGCCGATCATCGTCCCGGGCGGGCAGCTCGTCACGATCGCCCTCGCGGCGGTCACCGTCGTCGGCGCCCTGTTGCTGTTCGTGACCGGGACGCCGAACCTCCTGATCATCGTCGTCATCCTGGCCGCGGCCCTGGTCTTCGGCGTGACGATGACCCTGCCGATCGGCGGTGCCGACATGCCGGTCGTGATCTCCCTGCTGAACTCGTTCACCGGCACTGCGGTCGCGATGGCCGGCTTCGTGATCGACAACCCGGTCCTGATCATCGCCGGCGCCCTCGTCGGTGCGTCAGGCGCGATCCTGACGAAGCTCATGGCCGACGCGATGAACCGCTCGGTCATGAACATCATGATCGGCGGCTTCGGTGGCGGCGACGACGCGGCCGGCGCCGCGGCGGGTCCCGGTGGCTCGGTTCGCTCGATCGGCGCCGACGACGTGGCGATCCAGCTGGCGTATGCCCAGCACGTGATCATCGTCCCGGGCTACGGACTCGCGGTCGCCCAGGCCCAGCACGCCGTCCGCGAGTTGGCCGATCTCCTCGAGGAACGCGGCGTCGACGTGAAGTACGCAATCCACCCGGTCGCGGGCCGGATGCCGGGGCACATGAACGTCCTCCTGGCCGAGGCGAACGTGCCCTATCCCCAGCTCAAGGAGATGGACGATATCAACCCCGAGTTCGCCCGGGCCGATGTCGCCCTCGTGATCGGCGCCAACGACGTCACGAACCCGGCCGCGCGCCGGCCGGGCTCGCCGGTGTCGGGCATGCCGATTCTGGACGTGGACCAGGCGAAGTCGATCGTGGTGATCAAGCGCTCGATGGGTAAGGGCTACGCCGGCATCGACAACGAGCTCTACACGAACGAGAAGACGGGCATGCTCTTCGCCGACGCAAAGGACGGGCTGGCGTCGCTGACCGCGGCGGTCAAGGCCCTCTAGTTCGGGTCCAGCTGCGGCCGGCCCCCGTCGTCACTCGCCCGGCGTCACCGTTTCGATCAGCTCGACGTCGGGGATCGCGGTGATCGCCCCGATCACGTCCTGCGGTCGGGCCGACGGCGGCATCCGGAGCTCCAGCTCCACCTCGTAGCGGCCCTTGCCGATCCGTTGGCTGTTGATCCCGGCCATCTCCACGCGCCGTTCTGCGAGCAGGCGCGACACGTCACCGAGCGCCTCGAGCCGACCAACCTCGAGTCGGAGCTTGATCGCGCGTGTCCCCGGGCGGTGGAGGCGCGCGACGAGGGCGTTGAGCGGCCAGAGCGAGACCACGACGATGAGCGTGCCGACGCCGGCGATCACCCACTCCCCGGCGCCCGCGGCCATCCCGACCGCGGCCGTCGTCCAGAGGCTGGCCGCCGTCGTCAGGCCTCGGATCGACGTTCCGTATTTGAGGATCGCGCCCGCGCCCAGGAAGCCGATGCCCGACACGATCTGGGCCGCGACTCGCGAGGTGTCGGTCGCGAGCGATCCGTTGGGCGCCGGCGGACCAGCGAAGGCGAAGATCGAGAGCTCGGTGAAGACGGCCGATCCGAGCGCCACGAGGAGATGGGTCCGCATGCCGGCCGGGTGGTCGTGGATCTCGCGCTCCAGCCCGATCGCGGCGCCGAGGAGGGCGGCAATCAGCATGCGGACGGACAGGTCCGTCTGAAGCGCGAGGTCCTGCGGCATGGGCGGAACCGCCTCTGGCTGGGCTCGGAAGTGGCCGTTCAGTCTAGGCGTTTGGCCGGGTGATCGGTCGGTCGGTCGATCAGGCGAGCCTCGATGAGTCGCCCGTGGTCTCCGGCTGGCTGACGTCGGCGACGGTCGCATCGAGGGCGGCGATCAGGTCAGCCGGGTCGAGGTGGATGCTGATCCCGAACCCGCCGCCGCCGATCGACACGACCGGCTCGAGGGTGATCGCCGCGTCGGCGATGACCGGCCACGGCCGGCCCGAGCCGAACGGCGTGATCGTGTAGCGCTCGTAGCCCGTCGCGGCCTGTGCCTCCGCGGCGTCCGGCAACGTCATCCGGCGGACGCCGAGCAGCTCGCGCAGCTTCGGCCAGTCGAACCGCCGGCCAGCCGGCACGAGCACGAAGAGGTAGTCGTCTACGCCGCGGCGGACGACGATCGTCCGGAGGAGCTGGCGGGTCGCGATCCCCTGAATTGCGGCCGCTTCCTCGGCGCTCGCCGCGCGCTCCGTCCGGACGACTCGGTGGGGCGTGCCGCTGGCGGCGATCGCGGCGAGGGCGGCGGTCGTCGAGGGCGATAGCCCCGATGTCTGCTGATCCATCGGATGATCGTACCCACGACTAGACTCGACTGGATGCCCGACGAATCCACGACCCGGAACGTTCGCCCCGCGACCGCAGCAGAGACCTCCGACCCGCGGGCGATGCACGCCGCCAACCGGGCGGCCTGGGACGAGGCCGCGGAACGTTACGAGGGCTGGTTCGACGAGGCGCTCGAGCTGATCCGGGCCGGCCGCTCGAACCTCTTCCCGGTCGAGCACGAGCTGATCGGCGACCTGCGGGCCCGGCCGGGAGCGCTGGGGACCGGCAAGCGCCGCGCGATCCATCTCCAGTGTGCCGGCGGACGCGACACGCTGTCGCTCTGGAACCTCGGCGCCGACGAGGTCGTGGGCATCGACATCAGCCCGCGGATGATCGTGCTCGCGGCGCGCCTCGCAGAGGCCGCGGGAGCGCCCGGAATCTGGATCGAGTCCGACGTCCTCGATGCTCCGCGCGACCTCGACGGCAGCGCCGACCTTGTCTACACCGGCCGTGGTTCGATCATCTGGCTCCACGACCTCGACGGCTGGGCGGCCGTGATCCGGCGGCTCCTGGCGCCGGACGGGCGGCTCGTGATCTTCGACGGGCACCCGGCCGAATGGCTGTTCGACGCCGACCCTGAGGGTCACCTCGTCGCGACCGCGTACGACTACTTCGGTGGCGTCGAGGCTTCGAAGGGCTGGGCGCCCGAGTACATCGATCGACTGTCGGTCGCCGAGGACCACCAGAGCTGGAAGTTCGCCCGGGCATGGACGCTCGGCGAGATCGTGACGGCCCTCATCGGCGCCGGTCTCCGGATCGAGCGGCTCGTCGAATATCCGGTCGACTGGTGGGCCGGCCACCGCGATCTGCGGCCCGAGGATCGCGGCCGGATCCCCCTTTCATTCGGAATCGTGGCCAGCCGCGGAGACTGATCGACGCGTGACCCGTGACCACCGTCTCGTGATCATCGGCGCGGGCTGGATCGTGCCGCGTCATCTCGCGGCGCTCGACCGGCTCGGCCGGGCGACCCTCGTGGGCGTCGCATCCGCGACGATGGAGCGGGCCACAGCAATTGCCACGCCTCGCGGCGCCGTCGCGTCGACCGACCCGCTCGGCCTCGTCGACAGCCTTCGGCCGGACATCGCCTACCTCTGCGTTGCGCCGTCGGCGGCCGTCGCATTGGGTGAGGCGCTGGCGGAGCGCGCCATCCCGTTCCTCGCGGAGAAGCCGCTCGCCGCCACGGACGCCGCGGGCCCGGCACGTCTGGCGGCCTCGATTGCCCGGCGTGGGCTGGTCGTGGCCGTCGGCTACCACCTGCGCGGCCTCGACGGAATGGGCGAGCTCCGCATGCGGCTGGCGGCCGATCCTGTCCGGCTCGTCGCCGGGCGATGGCTGGATGCCACGCCGGCGGCTCCGTGGTGGCGGCGAGTCGATCAGGGCGGGGGCCAAGTCATCGAACAGGCCACCCACCTCTACGACCTCGGGCGGCACCTGGTCGGTGAGGCCGGGGTGGTCTGCGCGGCCTCTGTTCGTGACGATCCGCCGACCCCGCCCGGGGCCGATGTTGCCGATTCGACGGTCGCCATCGTGCGGTATGACAACGGTGCCGTCGGGACGTTCGCCAATACCCGGCGGCAGACCGAGGCGACGATCGAGCTCGAGCTCGTCTCGGATGGGCTGCGCAGCACGATCCGGCGCGTCTCCGACGACGCCGGCGGCTGGCAGATCTCGACGACCGACGAGACCGGAACGCGGACGATTCCGTCCCGACGGGATCCGTACGAGGTCCAGGCCGAGGCGTTTCTCGACGCGGTCGAAGCGGGGAACCCCGACGCCGTCCTGTCGACCTACGCCGACGCCCTCCGAACTGACCGCCTGACCCGGGCCGTCGTCGCGGCGACGGGCCAGCCCGGCTGATCGCGGGCCCGAGGCGTGGCTCAGTCGACGATCGGGTCGACCAGCGCAAGCCGGATCCGCTTGTTGATCCGGCCCTTCGACTCGTAACCGGTGACCTTGATCGAGCCGACCTCGCTCGTGTTCGAGACGTGGGTGCCACCGTCGGCCTGGAGGTCGAGCCCGACGATCTCGATCGTCCGGATCTCCGCGATCCCCGCGGGCAGGAGGTTGATCTTCGTCCGGATCAGGTCCGGGATCGCGAACGCCTCGTCGCGGGGCAGCACGTCGACCCGGACGTCGCGCTTGTGGCCCAGCTCGGCATTGACGGTCGCCTCGATCGCGTCGACGAGATCGCCGCTCATCGTCTCGAACTCGAAATCCATCCGGCCCGAGCCAGGCTCCATGTTGCCGCCGGTCACGAGCGCGCCGTGGTCGCGCCAGACGACGCCGCACAGGGCGTGGAGCGCGGTGTGGGTCCGCATCAACGCGTAGCGACGGGACCAGTCGAGATCGACGATGAGGACGTCGTCGACGGCCGGCGGCCCGGCCGGCGATGGCTCGAGCTCGTGGACGATGTCGCCGCTCGACTTGCGGGCCGACCGGACGGTCCAGGTGCGGCCGTCCGAACCGCGAAGAAGGAGCCCGCGATCGGAGGGTTGACCGCCGCCACCGGGATAGAACACCGTCCGGTCCAGAACGATCAGCGGCGCGTCGCCGCTGTCGTCCACCGTCGCCACCCGCGCCTGCACCGTCTGAAGGTAGGCATCGGAATAGCAGAGCTGCTCGCGAACGTCCAATCGACCGCTCCGCGCGGGCGCCGGCCCGCTACTTGACGGTGAGGGTCCCGGTCATCGTTCCGGGGTGGACCTCGCACTTGTAGGGGTAGGCGCCGGCCGTCAGGGCCAGCACCTGATAGGCCCGCTGGCCGGGCGCCTGGAAGAAGGACGTGTCGCCCTGGACGTCCACCTTGGTCGTGCCATCCGGCTGGAAGAGCACGAGGTTGTGAGGCCCGGTGG
>JACDAH010000054.1 GCA_013695505.1 Chloroflexota bacterium
CTCCTTGCCCGTTTCGGTCGCCCGGCGCCCGAACCCCGGAACGAAGGGCCCGGCGCGCCGCTCCTTGCCCGTTTCGGTCGCCCGGCGCCCGAACCCCGGAACGAAGGGCCCCGGCGCCCGAACCCCGGAACGAAGGGGCCGCTCCTCCACTGGGGTACGTTGCTCGGCCGCCGAACTGCGGGCCGACCACGGATCAGGCGGCGATCACCGAGACGATGATCTCCTCGAGGCGGGCACGCGCCTCCGGATCCACGACGCCCGCGGCGTCGAGCTCGGCGAGGGCCCCATCGCGGTGGCGGCGGGCCTCATTGCGGGTGAAGTCGCGGGCGCCGCTCCGCTCGAGGATCGCGATGATCTCGGCGACGTCGTCGTCGGTCGGGCCGCCGTTGCCGTACAGGGCACCCAGCCGCTCGCGGTCCTCTGGCCCGGCGTGCTCGAACGCGTAGATGACCGGCAGCGTCTTCTTGCGCCGGGCGATGTCCGAGGGCTCCTTGCCGGTCTTCTGCTCGGCGCCCCAGATCCCGAGGAGGTCGTCGTTCAGCTGGAAGGCCAGCCCAAGTGCCCAGCCGAAACCGCGATATCGGGCGATCACCGCGTCGTCGTCGGTCGCGAGGAGGGCGCCGGCCTCGATCGAGGCGGCGATCAAGGCCGCCGTCTTGCGCCCGATCATGTCGAAGTAGAGCTCGACGGACATCTTGTCGTCTGCCTCTGCGGTCGCGATGTCGATGTACTGGCCCTCGCACAGGGCGACGCAGGTCTCGTCGTAGAGCCGCATCAGGCGGAGAACTTTGGCGTCCGAGAATCCCAGGTCCGACAGCCGATGGAGCGCCATCCGGCTGAGGCTGAAGAGCATGTCACCGGTGTTGATCGCCTGGGCGACGCCGTGGAGGGCCCAGACGGTCGGGCGGTGGCGGCGCTCGCGGTCGCCGTCCTCGATGTCGTCGTGGACGAGGCTGAAGTTGTGGCCGAGCTCGACCGCGGCCGCGCCGGGAAGGGCGGGGCGGTAGTCGCCCGCGATCGAGGCGTAGGCGAGGAGCCCGAGGAGCGGCCGCATCCGCTTCCCAGCCGACGCGCCGGAGCCGTCGAGACCGAGGTGGTAGCGGACCATTTCGTACACGCCGACCGTCGACGGATCCCGGTCGCGCACGATCCGGAGGATCTCGGCCTCCGTGTCGGCGATCAGCGAGGCGGCGTCGAGCATGGGCTGGGTCGTGGTCATCGAGAGAATGGTAGCGAAGATCGGACAATCATGCTAGCCGCAAGTAGCCTGTTGCACCGGCGTTCTGGCTGGGAGCCTTTGCCTTGGGATGGCTCGAAGTCGGGCTCGCTGGGCGCGAAGAGACGCCGGTTCGGGGGACGCAACCGCACCGGCGCCTGTCTCGGGTACGCAGGGGCCCCGGATCTTGGATGAATTGCCAAACATTGCAGTTTCATGCTGGATCCATCTAGGCTCGGCGGTGGAATTCCGTTCGCACCGGCAGATTGAGTGGTAGGCAGGGGCCAAGGGGGTCTCGACGGTTGGGAGCAGCCCAATCGGCGCACGACCGTGCACGGCGAGCAGGGCGACCCCGGATTCCGGCATGACTTCCGCTTGCTGTTCGGCCAATTCTGCCGGTGGGGCCGGAATCGATGGCCGGAAGGCGCCCCGCGCGGGGTCCACGCCCGCGCGACCTTCGTGACAGCCTCTGGCCGGGCGAGGTGATACGTTTCGATCGTGCCGATCCCGCGCCGATATTCGACCGATGCGATCGTCCTCTCGCGGTTCGACTACGGCGAGGCGGACCGGATCCTGACCCTGATCACGCCGACCGGCGGCAAGCTCAAGGCGATCGCCAAGGGTATCCGCCGTCCGACATCGCGGATTGGTGGCAGCCTCGAACCCTTCGCCGAGCTCAACGTCCTGCTCGCCCGCGGCCGGACGTTCGACGTCGTCGTCCAGGTGAGCGTCGGCCACGCCTGGCTGAAGCTGCGGGATTCGCTCGAGGGCGCCGCCACCGCCTGGTACCTGGCCGAGCTGGCGGACCGGAGCCTAGAGGAGCATCGCGGTGCCGAGCCGGTCTACGCGATCCTCCGCCGCGCGTACGAGCTGCTCGACGCCGGGATGGCCCCGGGGCGCGTCGCCCGTTGGTACGAGATGCACCTGGCCGACGAGCTCGGCGTCCGGCCCGAGGTGGACCGCTGCGTCGAGTGTGACCGGATCCTCGAGTCGACCGGCCGGTTCCGCTGGGTCCCGCCGCTCGGCGGCGTCCTGTGCGACCGCTGCCCGGGGCCGCCGCACGACCGGACCGGGCTGACCCTCGATGCGCTGAAGCTGCTGAAGGCCTACCAGCGCCAGGACGTCGAGGCACTCTCCGGGTTGCGCCTCGCGGTGGCCACCGAGCGCGAGGTCGAGAGCGCGATGCGCGACTTCATCCGGAACGCCCTCGAGCGGGACGCACGATCGCTGGCATTCCTCGACGAGATCCGGACGCCCGAGGCGGCCGAGCGGGCGCTCCGGCACGAGGCGTCAGTTGCGGCACGCGAGGCGGCCGAGGCGCGCCAGGCCGCGAGTGACCAAGCGATCGGTGGTCGAGCCTGAGCTACCACCCGCCGATCATCCCGCGCGGCAATCGCTTTCGCCGGACCGAGCGGCCCGGGATCGAGGGCCGCGAGAGCGGGCTCAGCGGCAATCCCGACATCCCCGATCCGCCGAACGACGGCCCGACCGACCTCCGCGGCCGGCTGACCCGTACCCGCGAAGCCGCCCGAGCCCTGATCTCGACATTGCCCCGTGTCCTGGGCCTGGTCTGGCAGGCCAGCCGGATCCTGACGATCGGCCTCGCGACGGCGACGATCCTCGCCGGGATCGTGCCGGCGATCACGGCCTACATCGCCAAGCTCCTGATCGATGCCGTCGTCCGGGCGATCGCGGTCAGCGCCGGCGCCAACCTGCCGGCGACCGTGACGTTCGGCCCCCTCCAGCTGGACGCTGTCGGCACGGTCGTGCTCCTCGCCGGCGCCCAGTTCGCGGTCTATGCCGCTTCGTCGTTCCTGTCGACGCTCCGGAACGTCTGCCAGCAGCTCCTCCAGGAGCGGGTCACGAACACGATCCAGCTTCAGATCATGGATCACGCCGCCAAGCTCGACCTCGCGTTCTTCGAGGA
>JACDAH010000076.1 GCA_013695505.1 Chloroflexota bacterium
ACGGCCGCGGCCGGCCGACGGTTCCGACCTATCCTTGCACGCATGCCCGTCCTGCGGACTCGCCTCGATCCGGCCAGCCCGGAGGCCCGCGCCAACAGCGAGGCGATGGCCTCGCTCGTCGCCGACCTGCGCGATCACCAGGCCGCGGTGGCCGGACGCGGCGCCGGCGGCGACGACCGCTCGATTGCTCGCCATCGCGAGCGCGGCAAGCTGCCGGTCCGGGAGCGGATCGATCGGCTGCTGGACCCGGCCTCGGCCTTCCTCGAGCTGAGTCCGTTGGCCGCCATCGGCCTCTACGACGGCGAGGCGCCAAGCGCCGGGATCGTGACCGGGATCGGCACGGTCGAGGGGACGCGGGTCGTGATCGTCGCCAACGACGCGACGGTCAAGGGCGGGACGTACTACCCAATGACGGTCAAGAAGCACCTCCGGGCACAGGAGATCGCGCTCGAGAACCGACTGCCGTGCGTGTATCTCGTCGACAGCGGCGGCGCGTTCCTGCCGCTCCAGGCAGACGTCTTTCCGGACCGCGACCACTTCGGACGGATCTTCTACAACCAGGCTCGAATGTCGGGGGCCGGCATTCCCCAGATCGCGCTCGTGATGGGCTCGTCCACCGCCGGCGGCGCGTACGTCCCGGCGATGAGCGACGAGACCGTGATCGTCAAGGGAACGGGCACGATCTTCCTCGGCGGTCCACCGCTCGTGAAGGCAGCCACCGGTGAGGAGGTCAGCGCCGAGGACCTCGGCGGCGCCGACGTCCATACCGCCATCTCCGGCGTCGCCGATCATTTCGCCCTCGACGACGAGCACGCGATCGCGCTCGGCCGGTCGATCGTGGCCAACCTCAATCGGCGACCGCCGGCGCCTCCCTGGGATCGGGCGACGCCGGAGGAGCCCGCGGTCGATGCCGCGAGCCTCTACTCGGCCGTCTCGGCCGATCCCCGGCGCCCGGTCGAGGTCCGCGAGATCATCGCCCGGCTGGTCGACGGCAGCCGCTTCCATGACTTCAAGCCGCGCTACGGCGAGACGCTCGTCACCGGCTTCGCCCAGGTCGACGGCTGGCCGGTCGGGATCGTGGCCAACGACGGAATCCTCTTCAGCGCCTCCGCTCTGAAGGGCGCTCACTTCGTCGAATTGTGCGCGCAGCGGAAGATCCCCCTCGTCTTCCTCCAGAACATCACCGGCTTCATGGTCGGGCGCGAGTACGAAGCCGGCGGCATCGCCAAGGACGGAGCGAAGATGGTCACCGCGGTCGCCTGTGCCGAGGTCCCGAAGTTCACGATCCTGATCGGCGGGTCGTTCGGCGCGGGCAACTACGCGATGGCCGGTCGCGCCTACCAGCCTCGATTTCTGTGGACCTGGCCGAACAGCCGGATCAGCGTCATGGGCGGCGTCCAGGCTGCGCGGGTCCTGTCGACCGTCGGCGGCCCGTTCAAGACCGAAACGGAGCGCGACGCCTTCGAGGCACCGATCCTCGAGACGTACGAACGCGAAGGGTCGCCGTATTTCGCGACGGCACGTCTGTGGGACGACGGGGTGATCGATCCGCTCGACACCCGGCGGGTGCTGTCGCTCGGGATCGAAGCGGCGCTTCACGCGCCGATCCCCGACACGCGCTTCGGCGTTTTCCGGATGTAGGGCCGCGGCGGAGGCCGCCGACGTCGTTCGGGTCCACGGTGCTCCCGCACGATCCCGGCGCGGTGCCGGCGATCCGCTACATCGAGGTCCGCTGACCCTCTCGTAGACTTGGCGTCCCAAGCGGAGAGCGCCGATGATCAGGTTCTGGAGTGAGGTCCGCGGGCAGCGGCTACGGGAAGTCGGGGCCGATGTCGCGACCTGGGCGTGGGTCGCCTTCTGGTCGGTCGTGGGCTATCGGATCCACGCGGCGATCGTCGGCTATGCCGAGGCCGGCCGTGTCCTCCAGCAGGGCGGCGCCGCGATCCGCGACGCGGGCTCGACGGTCGGCGGGTCCCTGGACGGGATCCCGCTCGTTGGGGCCGGCGCAGGCGAGCTGGCGCGCCGATCCTTCGGGGCGGCGGGCGACCCGTTCATCTTCGTCGGCGGCGAGCTGGTGGATCTCCTCACTCTGATCGCCCGTCTTCTGGCCCTCCTCGTTGTCGGGGTCGCGATCGTGCCGTGGCTCAGCCGCTACCTGCCGTGGCGGGCCCAGCGCCTGGCCCGGTTGCGAGCGGCGGATCGGGCAATCCGGAAGCGGCCAGCGGGCACGGGTGTCCACCAGGGATCGGTCGATCACCTCCTCGCCAGCCGGGCGATCCACCGGCTGTCCTGGGACGAGCTGCTCGACCACAGCCGCGATCCGGTCGGGGACTTCCTCTCCGGGCGAGACAGCGCGCTGGCGCGGGCGGAGCTGGAATCGGTCGGGCTGCGGCCGCGCTGAGGCTCGCCGCGATCCGTGGCTGACGGGCTCGTGTGCGCTGATCGGGTCAGGTAGCATCCGCGGCCAATGGACGGCCGCGTGCTCCACGTCAACATCTCGCCCGGCGGCGTCCCGAAGCTGCCCGTCGAGGGGGCATGGGTCGGGCGACAGGGGTTCGACGGCGACGCCCATGACCACGATGACCTCCATGGCGGTCCCCACCGGGCGGTATGCCTGTTCGCCACCGAGGCGATCGAGCGGGTCCGGGCGGATGGACACCTCGGCGTCGGGCCCGGCTCGGTTGGCGAGAATCTCACGACGGAAGGCATCGAGCTGTCGCTGCTCGAGGTCGGGACCCGGCTCGCGATCGGCGAGGAGGTCGTTCTCGAGATCTCGGGCCCGACCAACCCGTGCGACGTGATCAAGGGTGCGTTCACCCGTGGCAAGTCCGGTCGGATCTCGATCCTGCTCCACCCCGAGGACTCGCGGATGTACACCCGCGTGATCCACGACGGAACCGTCCGGCCCGGTGATGCGATCCGGATCCTGGAGCCCCTTGAGTGCACGGACGCCGCGGTCCATCAGGAGCTCGACGTGCTCGATGCCGTCGAGCGCGACACCTGGCTGGCGATGTGGCGCGCAGCCGCAGAGGCCGGGTTCGATGTCCGGGTCCTCGTTGCGGGCGACATGGCGGGGGCAGCGTCGCCCGAGCTGCCAGGATCGGTATTCAACCGCGTCTTCGGGATGCGCCAGATCCCGATCCATCGACCGCGGATGGAGGCACTCTTCCGGGAGGCCGGCACGGTCGGCTGGCTGGTCGCTGGGCTCGACGATCCGGATTTCGCGGGCAGCGTCCCGGAGTGGCCGGTCGGCGTCCACGTCGGGCCCGTGGAGCGCGTGCTCACCCGGATCGACGACGTGGCGGCCTCGCCGTCCGTGATCGGCCTCGAGATCCGCCATGTGGACCCGGCGAACGCGCGCGACGTCAACCGCTGGGCAGATCTGTTCGTCACCGGCTTCGCCATCGAGGAGCCGATGGCGGCCGCGTGGCGCCGCTTCAACCCGATCCTCGTCCGAACACGTTCCTATCACCAGTACATCGGCTCGCTCGACGGTCGGGACATCGCCGCGTCCGCGCTGTTCACCCGGCGCCGGGTTGGCTGGCTG
>JACDAH010000099.1 GCA_013695505.1 Chloroflexota bacterium
TCCTCCTCGGTCATCGCCACGAGCAGCCGGACCACGGCCGTGTGGACCGGCCGCAAGCGGTGGTCGACGAGGGCTTCGTCGAGCGATGGGACCGGTCGGCCGTGGAGCTCGGTGGCCAGCCCGGCCCATGGCGTCTCGGCGGTCGAGACCACCTCGCGCAGGTCGTCGATGACGAGGCACTCGTACGCCCCGAGATCGACGAACAGGCCACGTTCACGGATCTCGCCGACCGAGCGGAGCGATTCGAGCCCGGTCCGCAGGTCCCGGAAGCGGAGCCAGCCGTCGGTCGGCCCGTTGAGCTCGAGGGCGTCGGCGAGGGTGTCGCGGCGGGTCGCCTTCGCGCCGTGGTCCGCCTTGACCGCGAACGGCACGGAGTCGCGAATCCAGCCCTCGGCCTCGCCGAACCGGTTGTGATAGACGATCAGGGAGCGGTCCGCGCCTCGCCCGTTCGAGTACGCAAACACGTCCTCGACCAGCGATCCGCCTCCGTCGACGACGTCGTACAGGCGGAAGTCGGCCGACCCGGCGAACCGCCGCCGCTGGCGGAGGAGCGGCACGATCTGCGCCTCGAAGTCGGACATCAGCCCGACATTCGGCGCCTCGTCGAGGCGGGCCCGCTGGAATTCCATCCCGTACTTCTCGGTGTAGCCCTCGATCTGGCCGTGGCCGATCATCGGCAGGCCCGGCAGTGTCGCGAGGAGGGTGGCCGCCCCGAAGTACTTGTCGCCCGTCCCGAACTGCTCGATCGCCGTTTCCTCGTCGGGGTTCGTCAGGAAGTTCACGTAGCGGCCGAGGATCTCCGGGTCGAACTCGACGGTGTCGCGGATGACCTTCCGGTAGCCGGCGTTGTCCTCGTCCCGGATCATGTGCATGAAGGCGCTGTTGTAGACGCGGTGCATCCCGAGGGTCCGGACGAAGTAGCCCTCGAGGAGCCAGAACGCCTCCGCGAGCAAGAGCGTCTCGGGTGCCTCGGCGGCGACCCGGTCGACGACCTCGCGCCAGAACTCGGTCGGCATCAGCTCGTCGAACGCGGCCCGCTGCATCGCGTGCTCGGCCCGCGACGGGATCGCACCTCCCGCTCCAGGCTCGGGATACCAGAGCCGCTCCACGTGCTTCCTGGCGAGGACCATCGCGGCGTCAAACCGGATGATCGGGAAGCGGCGCGCCACGTCGAGGATCGTCTCGATCACGACCGCGCGGACCTCGGCCTTCAGGAAATCGAGCTGGGCGGTGTCGTTCCAGGGGAAGCTGGTGCCGTCGTTGCCGTGGTAGATGAGCCGGCGCTCACCCGTCCGGGCGTCGCGTCGTTCGAACACGACCGCCGCGTCGCTGTCGTCCCAGTAGTGATCCTCGATCCGAATCTCGACCCGCGGGTCGTCGGCCAGGTTGCGACCCTCGAAGCGGTAGGCGGGGTAGGGCGGTTCGGCGAGGCTGATGAACCGCTCCGGATGCTCGACGACCCAGCGCGAGTCGATGCCCATGTGGTTCGGGACCATGTCGCTCGCCATCCGGATGCCGTGCCGCCAGGCCCGGGCCTTGAGCTCGGCCAGGGCGTCCTCGCCGCCGAGATCGTCCGCGATCCGGTAGTCGTCGAGCGAATAGGCCGAGGCGACCGCGTCGGCGTTGCCTCGCCAGCGCTTGATCGTCTCCGACGCGCGCGAGCGCCGCCACAGCCCGATCAGCCACAGCCCGGTGACCCCGCGCCGGGCGATCGTCGCGAGCTCCTCGTCCGGAATCTCGTCGAGCCGCCGGATCTCCCGGCCGTAGCGCTTCGACAGCTGGTCGAGCCAGACGTACGTGCTCCGGGCAAGCAGGACGAGCTCGGGCATCCAGTCCCGATCGTCGGAGAACCGCTCGGCCTCGACCTCGGCCCCGACGAACGACGGCGCCTCGCCGCCGCCGCCGCCGCCACCGCCGCCACCACCGCCGCCACCACCGCCGCCACCACCGCCGAAGCGGACGTGGAGCCCGTGCTCCTCCTCGGTCAGGACGCCGATCGCGATGTCGATCCGGCCGACGAGCGCGTCGAGGGCCTCGCCGATCAGCCAGCCCCAGTGCTCGCGGATGTAGCGGAGCTGGCCGGCGAGGGAATCGGGCGCCTGGCGGGCCGGCTCGCGGAGCAGGTCGAGGAGCGAGATCGCCTCGCCCGGTCCGTCGCCCTCGAGGATTGCCGTTGCCTGGTGCCGCTCGAGGGCGCGGAGCGCGCCTGCCAACGCCTCCGCCGGAAGCACCCGCTCGTCGACGAGGTCGCGGAGGGGCGCGGCCGCGGGGTTGTCGTTGGCCAGGTGGACGAGGAGCAGGTCCTCGAGGCGGGCCGGGAGCTCGTCGTCGACCCCAGGAAACGCCGTCGCGAACTTCCGCAGGAGATCCGTCGCGCTGCGGGCGCCGACCTCGTCGCGGACGCTCGGCAACGAGGCCGAGATCGCGACCTCGGGCCGGCGCCGGGCCGCCTCCTCGATCGCGAGATGGGCGGCCTCATGGAGCAGGCTGAGCGCGAGGAGCTCGCCGGGGAGCGGCTGGCGCCCGCCCGGCGGCCGGTTCGCGTTGAGTCGGGCG
>JACDAH010000103.1 GCA_013695505.1 Chloroflexota bacterium
GAGCCACCTACCTGGATCGGACCGCTTGCGCCCCGGTCGCGCCGGTTGCCGTCCTTGAGATCCATGGCACGGCCGACGACGCGGTCGCGTACGCGGGTGGCACGCTTGATCTGGGTGGCGGTCAGACCGGCGGACCGTATCCAGGTGCCAAAGCCTCCGTTGCCACTTGGGCGAAGTACGACGGCTGCTCGACGTCCTCAGTCGTGAATGAGCACGTCGATGTCGACGCCCACCTCGTGTCGGCAGATGGACCGGCCGAGGCGTCGGTGATGCGCTGGGCGGGCTGCCGACGAGGCGGGGCGGCCGAGCTCTGGACGATCCCAGGCGGCGGTCACGATCAGGACATTTCCGATGCCTTCGCTGAGGCGGTTCTTGACTTCTTCGAGGCTCACCGGAAGCCGTAGGTTCGTGCCGGACCGTCAGGCGGGCCGCTGGGCCGGGGATTGTCGGTTCTGGCGTACGGCATCGACGTCAGGGGGATCAGGGTGAGCGACGATGGCGCCGCCGCGCCGCGCTTCTGTCGTCGGATCAGCGGTCGGTGGGCCGCCGTAAGCGCTCGAGCTCGCGCCGCAGGCGTTTGTTCGGACGGCCCTCCCCTCGCACTGCGAGGATGCCCGGTCGCACCTCGATCACCACTGGCGGCGGGCTGTGATCGACATAACAGGTGACGGCGACAGCCGCACCCACCCGCGACTCGATCGGCCGAACGACTTCCACGATTCGCTCCCGACCGGCGATGAGGGCGTCCACCCGGTCACCCGGCCGAACCTTGCTCGACGCCTTGGCACCGCTGCCGTTGACGCGAACGTGCCCGGCTTCGCACAGCTGGGTCGCGATTGGACGCGTCTTGACGAGGCGCACGGCACACAGCCAGCGATCGATCCGGGTCTCATCGGCCGCCGCGCGATCACTCACTCGTCCATTGGACCACGAAACGAGAGGTCTTTCGGAGCGGGAAACTCGATGCGATCCGCAGCTGGGCGACGACGCTGACACTGCTCGAGGGCTGCAGGCGCCCAAGGGCGGGGGCCTGATCGCTGGTGACCACTTTCGACCCTCGACGTTTCGCTCGCCCCGCGCTTCACCGACCGAGAACGGTGTCGATCCCCGACAGGACGAGCTCGAGCCGCGCGGCTGGGAGCCGGCCAACCCGCTCGTCGAGCGCCGCCTTGTCGACCGTCACAATCTGGGTCACGTTAGCGACCGACTCGCGATCGAGACCGGTCATCCGCGCCGTCAGTCGGACGTTCCCGGGTGCGTCGGCCCAGCGCAGGTTGCTCGTCAGGATGACTGTGACGACCGTCCGCAGCGCGCTCCGGTTGAAGCTGTCTGTCTGGACGATGACGACGGGTCGGCGAAAGCCCGGCTCGGACCCGCCGGGGTCGGCCAGGTCCGCCCACCACACTTCTCCCTGCGAGATCACCACTCCGACGATCGGGCGGTGTGTCGGGCGGCGGCAATGACAAAGGGCTCGGCGTCGTGCCCGACGACGGCGGCGGCCACTCGGTCCAGTGACGCCGTGACCTCGTCGGGCGATCGCTTCGCGACGTACTCGCGCAAAGCCGCGGTGTACACGTCACTGCGCGATCGACGCTCTCGCTTCGCCAGGCGCTCGGCTAGCTCGAACACGTCATCAGGCACCGAGACCGCAGTTTTCATACCGGCAGTATAACCACCGCTGGTGCCATGGTCATCTCCAGTACGGATTCCAACGCGGCAGTAGCGCCGCACGCGAGCTCACGCGACACCTCGGTCAAGCTGCCGATGTCGGCCGCACGATGCGGCCCCAGCCCGCAGGTCCGAGCGCTCCCGACGCGGCCTCCCACATGCACTCGCCCCGAACCCAGGTCGAGCGGACACGCCCCAGGACCTGGCGTCCGGCCCAGATCGCTGCCGTGTCGCGCGAGCGCGTCAGCCAGGTCGCGGGATCGATCCGCCACGGGCCACCCAGCTCGACGACCGCGAAGTCGGCGTCCGCGCCAACCGCGAGGCGCCCTTTCGCTGGCAGGCCAAAGATGCGCGCGGCATTCCCCGAGGTCAGCGCGAGGAGTCGATCCAGGCGTAGTCGCCCGTCCTCGAGCGCCGTCAGGAGCAGCGGCAGCATCGACTCCAGACCCGGCGCGCCCGGGAGCGACTTCCAGACGTCGCCGTCGGGCGGGGACTTCTCCTCGGCCAGGAACGGGGAGTGGTCGCTGCCGATGACATCGACCTCTCCCGCGCGCACCCGCTCCCACAGGCCATCGACGAGCTCGGCCGCGCGAAGCGGCGGGTTGATCTTCGCGAACCCCCCGTGGACGTCCAGCGCCGTCTCGTCGAGGAACAGGTAGTGGGGGCACGTCTCGACCGTGGCGCTGACGCCGTCCGCCCGAGCGCGTGACACGAGGTCCACGGCGTGGGGCGTCGACGCATGAGCGATCTGGATCCGCGCCCCGGCCGCCCGCGCCAGCTCCAGCGACTGCGCGACGCTGCTCTCCTCGACGACCGGCGGCCGCCAGCGGGCGTGGACCCGGGGCCCCTGCAC
>JACDAH010000114.1 GCA_013695505.1 Chloroflexota bacterium
GCTCCAGGCCGATGCCAAGACCCACGTCGAGACGATCCACGGCCGCTCGTCGACCGAGGCAGCCTCCCTCCGCCGCGGAGCCGACGATGACGTCGCGGCGGTCCGCGAGTGGTCGAAGTCCGAGATCGCCCGCATCCGCGAAGAGACCGAGGCCAAGATTACCGAGCGCAAGGCTCGGCTCGAGACCGAGATCGACGCCCACGCCGGCGTCATCGAGCGCGAGATCGACGCAGTCCAGCGGACCGTCGCCGCCTTCGAGTCCGAGATGGAAACCTTCTTCGAGCGCCTCAACGCCGAGGGCGATCCGAGCCGGTTCGCGACGATGGCCGAGAACCTGCCGGAGCCGCCGTCCTTCGGGGACGTCGGCGGCGGCCCGGCCGAGACCGATGGACCGGCCGCCGAGGCGGTCACGGGCGGCAGCGACGAGGCCACCGAGACGGAGGCCGGCGCGACCGAGTCGGAGAACGATGCGGTTGCCATCGGCGACGCTGAGACGACCAACGCCGCAGGTGACGAATCCGTCGATCGCGGCAGCGCGCCGGTCGGCGGCTCGTTCGAAGGCAGCGAGGGCTTCGAGGGTGGTGACGGCGAGGAAGACCGCGAGGCAGCCTTCGCCGCCATCCAGGCCGCTGCCGAGGCCGCCGCCAGCGCCGAGGTCGCGGCCGACGCCGCAGCCCGCGCCGAGGCCATCGCCGACGTGGCGATCGAGATCATCGGCAACCACGAGGACGACGAGTCCGACCCGCGCTTCGCGGCCCTCGGCCTCTCCCCCGACTACGACGCCGCCGAGGCCGAGGCGCGCGTCGACGCCGGCTCGGACGAGGACATCCCCGAGATCGGCGACGACGCGCTCGCCGCTCGGATCGCCGGGCTCGTCCCGGGCAGGGGCAAGGGCACCGCAGGCGAGTCGACCGCGACGCAGGTCGTCGTCGTCGGGCTGATCAGCGTCGCCAGCATCGCCAGCTTCAAGCGCCATCTCGGACGCCTGGCCGGCGTCCAGTCGGTCGGCGTTTCGTCCGGTCCCGACGGCGAGTTCATCTTCGCCGTGAACCACGACGCCGGCGTCCTCCTCCGCGAGGCGATCCCGTCCCTGCCGACGTTCCAGGCCCGCGTCACCGGCTCGTCCGACGGCCTCGTCCACGTCACCGCCCACGATCCAGAGGGTGACGCGTAGCCGGCCCGCTGGCCCGAACGCGTCCCTCTCACCACCACCGCGAGACTGGGGAGTAACCCACCGTGGCACGACCGGCGATCGTCATCGCACTTCCGACGGCTGAACGCGCGCCGGTCACCGCCGAGCTCCGCGCCGCCGGGTTCGAGGCGATCACCATCGGGTCGCCAGACGAGCTCGATGCCCTGCTGACCGAGCGAGGCGACATCGCGGTCGCGATCCTCGACGGCGAGACGGACTTCGACACCTCGCTCGAGTACTACGGCCTTCTCCACGACAACGGTCGGAACATCCCGGCGCTGATGGTGATGTCGCCCCGGGCGCTCAACTCGCTGTTCAGTCCGGCCTCGGCCGACGAGTTCTTCAGCCGCCCGTACACGGTCGACTCGATCCGCTGGCGGGTCGAGGCGATGTGCATCCGGTCGGTGACGATCGACGACGGATCCGGCCCGGTCATCCAGGGCGGCTCCATGGAGATGGGCGACTGGTCGCGCCGGGCGACGGTCATCGCAATCTTCAATCCGAAGGGCGGGGTCGGCAAGACGACGATCGCCACCAACCTCGCCGCGGCGCTCCAACTCCACATGGGCCAGAAGGTCCTCCTCGTCGACGCCGACACGGTCACCGGCCATGTGACCACGTCGCTCGGCCTCGAGCAGGTCCGGACCGTCGCCGACAGCTGGCGCGATCAGGCCGAGGGCGGCGACCTCGAGACCCTCACCGAGATCACTTCGGCGCACCCGTCCGGCATGTCCGTCGTTGCCCTGACGTCCTCGCCCATGAACACCGAGATCCTCGAGCCGAGCCGGATCGCGGACGCGATCACGACCTCCCGCCCGGCATACGACTTCATCGTCGTCGATCTCCACCCCTCGTACAGCGCCCTCAACCGGGCGATCTTCGACAAGGCCGACAGGATTCTCGTCCCGGTCACGCCGGACGTCCCCGCGCTGCGGGCCGCCGTTCAGCTCCGCGACGTGGCCATCGAGCTCAACGTCCAGGATCGCCTCGCCCTCGTCATCAACCGGGCGAACAGTGGGGTGTCCGTGGCGGACATGGAGAAGACGGTAGGAATGCCGGCCCTTGCGCTCATCCGATCCGGCGGCCTGCTGTTCGTCCGTGCCGCCAACGAGGGCCGGACGGTGATCGAGATGTATCCGAAGGAACGCGTTGCCGAGGACTTCGACGCCCTCGCCGAGCGGCTCGTCCGGACCTTCGCCACCGAGGTCGCGCCGCGACGGTTGCCGGTTGCTCGGAGCGGCGGGTTCCGCAACCCGTTCGGCCGCACGAAGGAAGCCGCCCGCGTCTGAGTCCGTGATGGATCCGATCTTCTCCGCCAGCTCAGCCAGGTTGTTCGCCGTCAGTGTCCGTTTCGGGCGGGCCTGAACCCGCGCCTGGATCCACCGCCGGGCTAGGAGCGGTCCTGCCACGTCGTTCCGCCCAGGGGCGCGCCGGGCAGTCTCTGGGCCTTGATCCCGGTCCGCTTGTCGATCTGCTCGACGCCGCGCAGGTAGAAGCGATTGACCAGGACGGTCTCGACGTCCGGATCGCCGACGCGCACGTCGCCGTACGTCGCGACCGCCTCGACGACGGGGACGAACATCTCGGTCGCCCGATCCAGGAGCCGATCCGGTTCGGAGCCCGGGTGCATGAAGACCGTGCCGAGGACCCGGAAGGGCGGCACCTCCAGGGCAACGTCGTACGAGACCTTGTGGACGCGGTGGGCCGCGCGCTCGATGTCGGTCAGCTCCGGCATCGAGCCCTCGCCGGCAAGGACGAGGATCAGATCGTACGGGTCGACGCTCTTCAGCCCGGGCGCCTCGACGAGCGGCCCGGACCCGTCGATCGGGCTCCACTGGACATCGTGGATCGCGACCGCCTCACGCTTGTTGAGCGCATCGGACAGGCGGCCCTCCACGTCCATCCGGCCGGTGAGCCGCCAGTCCTCGGTAACCGCGTCGAAGGCGACGCCGGCCCGCATGACCCGCAGGCCGGTCGGCGCAACGGGCGTCGGGACCGCGACCGCCGCCGGGGCCTTCTTGCGCCGGAGGAAGTTCAGGGGCACGCCGTCAGTCCTCGGACTTGGCGCTGTTTTCTCGGATCGTCTCGACGACGGCGGCGTCGGCGAGAGTCGTGGTGTCGCCGAGAGACCGGCCCTGGGCGATGTCGCGCAGGAGCCGCCGCATGATCTTGCCGCTCCGGGTCTTCGGCAGGTCTGGGGTGAACATGAGGGCCTTCGGCTTGGCGATCGGGCTGATCTTGGTCGCAACGTGGCGGCGGAGCTCCTCGCCCAGCTCGGGGGTCGGCTCGAAGCCGAGGCGGAGGATGACGAACGCATTGATCGCCTCGCCGGTCACCGGATCCGGCCCGCCGACGACCGCCGCCTCGGCCACGGCCGGATGCGACACGAGGGCGCTCTCGATCTCGGTCGTGGACAGGCGGTGACCGGAGATGTTCATGACGTCATCGACGCGGCCGAGCAGCCAGAAGTAGCCCTCCTCGTCCCGCTTCGCGCCGTCACCGGCAAAGTACATCCCGGGGAACCGGCTCCAGTACGTCTCCTTGTAGCGCTCCGGATCACCGTAGATCCCGCGCAGCATCGCCGGCCACGGCCGCTTCAGGACGAGATACCCGCCGCCCCCGTTCGGGACCGACTTCCCATCGCCGTCGACGATGTCGGCCTCGATCCCTGGGAACGGGAAGGTCGCGCTGCCGGGCTTCGTGACGGTCACGCCGGGCAGCGGCGTGATCAGGATCTGGCCGGTCTCGGTCTGCCACCACGTGTCGACGATCGGGGCCTTGCCGCCGCCGATGTGCTCGCGGTACCAGAGCCATGCCTCGGGGTTGATCGGCTCGCCGACAGAGCCCAGGACCCGGAGCGTGGAGAGGTCGTGCTTCGCGGGGTGCTCGGCGCCCTGCTTCATGAACGCCCGGATCGCGGTCGGGGCGCAGTACAGGATGGTGACCTTGAGCTCCTCGATGATCGACCACCAGCGGTCCCAGCCCGGAGTGTCCGGTGAGCCTTCGTACAGGACCCCGGTCGTGGCGTTCGCCAGTGGCCCATAGACGATGTAGCTGTGGCCGGTCACCCAGCCGATGTCGGCCGCGCACCAGTACACGTCGTCGGGTTTGATGTCGAAGATCTGCTTGTGGCTGTACGACGTGCCGACGAGGTAGCCGGCGGTCGTGTGGGTGATCCCCTTCGGCTTCGCCGTCGAGCCCGACGTGTAGAGCAGGTACAGCATGTGCTCGCTGTCGAGCGGGACCGGCGGGCATTCAGCCGATTGTCGCTCGACGAGGTCGTGCCACCACAGGTCGCGACCCTCGACCACGGTCGTGTCGGGGGCGTCGTCGCCGAGGCGGCGGACGATCAGAACGTGTTCGACGGTCGGGCTGGCGGCCACCGCCTCGTCCACCGCGGCCTTGAGCGGCATCGCCTTGCCCCGTCGCCAGCTCCCGTCGGCGGTGATCAGAAGCTTCGCTTCCGCGTCGTTGATCCGGCCGCTGAGGGCCTCGGCGGAGAACCCGGCGAAGACGACCGTGTGCGGCGCTCCGATCCGGGCACAGGCGAGCATCGCGATCGGCAGCTCGGGGATCATCGGCATGTAGATCGCGACGCGATCGCCGCTCCGGATCCCGAGCTCCTTGAGGGCGTTCGCCGCCTTCTGGACCTCGCGATGGAGATCGTCGAAGGTGATCGTCCGACGGTCGCCGGGCTCGCCGATCCAGTGATAGGCGACCTTTTTCCCGAGTCCGTTGGCGACGTGCCGGTCGACGCAGTTCTCGCTCATGTTGAGCTTGCCGCCGACGAACCACTTGGCGAAGGGGAGATCCCATTCGAGGGTCGTCTCGAACGGCTCGTTCCAGGTCACCGTCTCGCGGGCGACCTTCGCCCAGAACGCCTCCGGATCGCGGGCGGCCTCGTCGTACAGCTCGGCCGTGGCGTTGGCCTGAGCCGTGAATGCCGGGTCGGGCGGGAAGGTCCGGCCCTCGGCGAGTAGGTTCTCGATCTCGGGTCGCTGATCGACGCTCACGGGTCCGCTCCTGCCGGTGGCCGGCGCGCGCACGCAGTTCGAACTTGACTGAGAGGCCATTCTACGCGGGCTCGGGCCCGGGGTTCGGCGCCGACAGGACTCCGGGTCACGAATCCCTCAGAAGTGCGGCTCGTCGAGGAGCCAGCGGCCATCGACGCGGACGAGCCCCCATGCCCCGCTGAATGTCCGCGGTGACGGTTCGACCGTACGGTATTCGACCAGCGTCACCGCAACGGTCGCCGTGCCGCGCGGCGCGTCGAGCGCGGTCGTTCGCAGCCGGGTGATGGCGATCCGGGTCGTCCGGGAGAAGCGCCCGATGAGCCACTCGCCGGGCGGGTAGTTGCGCTGCATGCGGTCCGACCAGCGGCTGATCGCGCGATCCCAATCGTGCGCAGCCGCGGCATCGTAGAAGTCCAGGACAGCCGCGCCCGGAGTAACAGCCGCCGGAGCAGCGGTCGGACGCGGCGTCGAACGAGGCGCCGGTGGTGCAGTCGGCGACGGGGTCGGCGTGAGGGTCGGGGC
>JACDAH010000127.1 GCA_013695505.1 Chloroflexota bacterium
GCTGAACCCGGCTCTTCGTTGATGGATCGGCGCCCGTGGCGGTGCCCGCCGAGCCATCCGAAGCATCCGGAGCCTTGAGGCGCGTGCCGCACTGCTCACAGAAGCGGGCGTTCGTGCCGACGACCGCGCCGCAGGCCCGACAGCGCACGGGGCCCTCCTCCTTGGCTGCGCGATGGGCTGGGCGACCGCGCTCGTCGCCCCCCGTCGTTCGTCAGGCGCCGCCGATCACCGGCCCGCTTGACGGAGTCTAGCGCCCTCGGATCAGCTGATCGACAGGAGTGGCTGCGGATCGGCGCCGGCCGCGCGGACGCTCATCCGGGCCGCGACGGCTCCCGCGACGGCGGTCAAGGCGCGGGCGGCCGGTCCTGGCTCGCGCTGGGCCACCGCCGGCACACCGACGTCGCCACCCTGGCGGACGGTGATGTCGAGCGGCACGGCGCCGAGGAAGTCGATCCGATGCTCCTGGCAGAAGCGCTCGCCGCCGCCCCGCCCGAAGATCTCGGTCAGCTCGCCGCAGTGAGGGCAGGCAAACGCGGTCATGTTCTCGACGAGGCCGAGGATCGGGACCGACAGCCGCTTGAACATCGCAAGCGCCTTGCCGACGTCGCTCAGGGCGACCTCCTGGGGCGTCGTCACGAGGACGGCCCCACCGAGCGGCACCGACTGGGCGAGGGTCAGCTGGGCGTCCGAGGTGCCCGGCGGGAGGTCGACCACGAGGTAGTCGAGGTCGCCCCAGTCGACGTCACGAAGGAACTGCTGGATCGCGCCACCGACGAGCGGGCCGCGCCACACGATCGGCTGGCCCTCCGGCACGAAGAACTGGATCGAGATGCACTTCACACCGTGTCGTTCGAGCGGGCTGATCTTGTTGTTCGCCGCGGCCTTCGGCTGACCGTCGATGCCGAGCATCATCGGGATGTTCGGGCCCGTGATGTCCGCGTCGAGGAGGCCGACCGCGGCACCGGCCCGGGCCAGCGCGACCGCGAGGTTGACGCTGACCGTGCTCTTGCCGACACCGCCCTTGCCCGAGCCGACGGCGATCACGTTCTTGACGTTCGGCAGGAGCTGCTCGGCCTGGCGCGGCGCAGCGCGGCGGACCATCGCCCCCCAGGTGATCGCGATCTCGCTGACCCCGATCGCGGAAAGCGCCGCGCGTGTGTTGCCCTCGATCTCGTCCTTGAGCGGGCAGGCCGGCGTGGTCAGCTCGATCGTGAAGGCCGTCGTGGTGCCGTCGATCGTGATGTTCTTGACCATCTCGAGCGTCACGATGTCGCGGCCGAGCTCGGGCTCCTGGACCTGACGGAGAGCGTCGAGGATGGCACCTTCGGTGAGCGTCGACATCAATGGGACCTCGGAGGGGCAGGAGAGCTTCGAGAGGGATCCGGCTTCTGGCAGCCGCTGCGTCGATATCCGCATCCTACCCCGGACCGACCGAACCGGCCCTCAGCGCTCGGGGGCCGCTCAGTGCCGCGCCTGACAGGCCCAGCAGGCCGGCGATGGCCATCAGGCGCTCCCCGCCTCGATCCGTGCGAGGCCGCCAAGGATCATTGCGATCACCTGCACCGTCGACGCCGCAGGTACGTCGATCCGGATCGTCGCGGCCTCGCTGAGCATCGGGTTGTAGTCGCCGGCCAAGCCTGCCAGCGCGCGCATGTCCGTCCGAACCAACACGATCCACTTCTTCAAGCCGAAGGTGTAGCCGACCTCCCAGCACGTCCCGGCGTCGGGGTCCGCGCCGTCAACGATCGCCACCAGGCCATCGGCCCAGTCGATCCCACCGACATCGGTCGCGAAGATGCCAGCCCCGTCCTGGCCGGGTTCCTGTTCCTGTGGCAGGAACACCTCGTGGCCGGCGGCCCGCAGGGCTGCGGTGACTTCGGCGTTCCAGTCGCGCTCGGGCGTCGTGAACAGCGGACCGGCGAAATAGAGCTTCATGGCCGTGAGTATCGCGGAGTGCAGCCGGTGCGCGCCCCGCAACGCGGTCCGCTTGAACCGGATGGCCCTGGACGGCGTCACTCCCGATGCCACCGTCCCCGCGTGATGAATCAGACCTTGCCACGCGCGGACCGTCGGGCTGGACCATATCGCCCGATCGTGCCGGGACGAACCTGGCTCTCGGAGCCCAACGGAACAGGACCGGAC